>DATINU010000240.1:0-7666 GCA_035473955.1 Allosphingosinicella sp. | reverse complement strand
CGGCAGGCCGGCCGCCGCGGCGCACATCGCCGCCGGATATTGGTCCTTGTTGAGGACGTCGAACTGATAGCGGACGAAGCTGGTGCCGTTGACCGAATAATATTCCTGGCCGGTCATATAGAGGACCGGATTGGGCAGGGTGTTGCGCGGCCCCTGGGCGACGGACGGCCCGGCGGCGATGCTTAGGGTGATGGCGGCCGCGAAGGCAGCCAGAGCGTTGATCGGCTTCATGGTCGGTCCTTTCGTCTGGTCAGAGAAGGACTCGGCTACTGGCGATGTCGATAACCCGCGGGCCGGACCATGACATCGCTGGCGCCCGAGTTCAACCGGCGGCTTTGCAAGGGGAAGCGGCGCGCGCTACGACACGCGCGCCATGTCGCCCGCCGCGTTTCCCGCCCTTCGCCTCCGCCGCACCCGCGCCGCCGCCTGGAGCCGCGCGCTGGTCGCCGAACATGCGCTGACTCCGGCCGATCTGATCTGGCCGCTCTTCGTCTGCGAAGGCGAGGGGAAGGAAGAACCGATCGCAACCCTGCCCGGCGTCTCGCGCTGGAGCGTCGAGCGGATCGGCGAGCGGGCGCGCGAGGCGCGCGAGCTCGGCATTCCCTGCATCGCGCTCTTCCCGAACACCCCGCCGGGCCTGCGCACCAAGGATGCCCGCGAGGCGCTAAATGCGGACAATCTCATCTGCCGCGCCGTCCGCGCCGCGAAGGAGGCGGCACCGGAGGTCGGCGTGCTGACCGACGTCGCGCTCGATCCCTATACGTCGCACGGCCATGACGGGGTCGTCGACGATGCCGGCTACGTGCTGAACGACGAAACCGCGAAAATCCTGGCCGAGCAGGCGTTGGTCCAGGCCGGCGCAGGGGCCGATATCGTGGCGCCGTCGGACATGATGGACGGCCGTGTCGCCGCGATCCGTTCGGCGCTGGAGCAGGCGGGCCATGTCAACGTGCAGATCATGGCCTATGCCGCCAAATATGCCTCGGCCTTTTATGGCCCGTTCCGCGATGCGGTTGGGTCGCGCGGTCTCCTGAAGGGCGACAAGAAGACCTATCAGATGGACCCGGCCAACGCTTTGGAGGCGCTGCGCGAGGTCGCGCTTGATCTGGACGAGGGTGCCGACACCGTGATGGTGAAGCCCGGTCTGCCGTATCTGGATATCATCAGGCGTGTGAAGGATCGTTTCGAAGTCCCTATTTTCGCTTATCAAGTGTCCGGCGAATATGCGATGATCGAAGCCGCCGCGGCGGCCGGCGCCGGGGAGCGCGACGCTTTGGTGCTGGAGACCCTCATGGCCTTCAAGCGCGCCGGCTGTTCGGGCGTGCTCACCTACCACGCGCCGGTCGCGGCACGGCTGCTCCGCGGCGAATGATCGAGGAGTTGCGGGGCGAGCTGGAGGCGCTGCGGGCAGCTGCGGCGCCGTTGGAGCCCGATGCGGAAGCTCGCGGTACGCTGGCTGGTCTGGCCTTCGAGCACGCGCAAGCGTTTCTGGGTGGCCTCGACGAAGGCGCGACATACTCGGGTTGGGACGGCGCTCTCGACCCGTCCTTCGCGGAAGCGGGCCGCGATCCCGCCGCCGTGCTCGCCGCGCTCGCCGGTGGCGTGGACCGGCCGGGCATCGCGACCGCCTCGCCCCGGTTCATGGGTTATATTCCTGGGGGCGGGCTGTTCCATTCGGCGCTGGGCGATTTCCTCGCCGCCGCTTCGAACAAATATGCCGGCTTCGCCCCCGCTGCGCCCGGCGCGGTGCGGCTGGAGAATGCGACCGCCGCCTGGCTCGCGGAGGTGATCGGCTATCCCGCGAGCGCGGGAGGCACTTTGACTTCGGGCGGAAGCATGGCGAACCTCACCGCGATCGTCGCGGCGCGGGAGGCGCGCGACGACGAGGGCGGAGGCGCGATCTATACCACCCGCTTCGCGCACCATTGCATCGACAAGGCGCTGCGCATCGCCGGCCGGGCGCGCTCGCCACGCCGCCACATCGCTACCGATTCGCGCCACCGCATGGACGCGAACGCGCTCGCCGAAGCACTGGAACGCGACGCCGCCGCCGGCGTGCGGCCCTGGCTGGTGATCGCCTCCGCCGGGACGGTCGATACCGGCTCGGTCGACCCGCTGGACGAGATCGCCGATCTCTGCGCCGCGCACAGCGCCTGGTTCCACGTCGACGGCGCCTATGGGGGCCTCTTCATGCTCTGCCCCGAGGGCCGCGAGCGGCTCGGCGGGATCGCGCGGGCCGATACGGTGGCGCTCGATCCGCACAAGACCTTTTTCCTGCCTTACGGCACCGGTGCCGTCGTCGCCCGCGAGGGGCGGACCCTGCTCGACGCGTTCAGCGCCAGCGCCGATTATATCCGCCCGTTCGGCGAGAATGAGGTAGGCCCGTCGCCCGGCGATCTCTCGCCCGAACTGACCCGCCATTTCCTCGCGCTTCGGCTCTGGCTGCCGCTGCAGATCGCCGGAATCGCCGCCTTCCGTGCCGCGCAGTCGGAGAAGATCAAGCTTGCCCGCTATTTCCATGCCCGCCTTTCGCAACTCCCCGGCTGGGACCCGGGCCCGCAGCCCGACCTCTCGGTCGTGGCCTTCCGCTACCGCCCGGAAAAGGGCGATGCGGACGCCTTCAACGACCGCCTGCTGAGGCGCGTACAGGAGAGCGGCCGCGTGTTCCTCTCCGGCACGCGGATCGACGGGACGGCATGGCTGCGCTGTGCGGTCTTGTCGTTCCGTACGCATCTGGCGCATATCGACGCCACGATCGACGTGCTGGAGCGTGAGGCGGCGGCGCTGCAATCGGAATGAAGGGTTGAAAAGTGTCCAGTGAAGCCGCCGCAAATGCCACCCCCCGGGTGAACGAGCGCTATGCGCGCCCGCTCTTCATCGTCACGATCGTCACCGGCTCGTTCCTGCTCTTCCTCACCCAGCCGATGATCGCGCGCATGGCGCTGCCGCGCGTCGGCGGCGCGCCGGCGGTGTGGAACAGCGCGATGCTGGTCTATCAGTTCCTGCTGCTCGCCGGTTACGCCTATGCGCACGGCATCTCCTCCATGCGCCCGCGCTTCCAGGCCGGGTTGCACCTGGCGCTGCTGGCCGTCGCCGCGCTCTGGCTGCCGATCGGGCTGACCGACGCCACGCCGCCGAGCGGGGACAATCCGGTCTTCTGGGTGCCGTGGTTCCTGATCAGCTCGATCGGCCTGCTCTTTTTCATCGTCTCCGCGCAGGCGCCGCTGATGCAGCGCTGGTACGCGCTCGAAACGAGCCGCGGCGATCCCTATCCGCTCTACGCCGCGTCGAACCTCGGCAGCTTCGCGGGGCTCATCTCCTATCCCCTGATCGTCGAGCCGCTGATGAGCCTGCAGCAGCAGAGTCTGCTCTGGACGGCGATCTATGCGCTGCTGATCCTGCTCGTCATGCTCTGCGCGCTGACCGTGCCGGCCGGTGCGGTCGAGGTCGCGCCCGAAGAGGTGACGCCGGCCCCGACGAAGCTGCAGCTCGCCCACTGGATCGTGCTCGCCGCGGTGCCCTCCGGGCTGATGCTGTCGACGACGACGCATCTCACCACCGACATCGTCGCCATGCCGCTGCTCTGGGTGCTGCCGCTCGGTCTTTATCTCCTGTCCTTCGTGATCGCCTTCGCGGCGCGGCGGCGGCCCGCGGAGATCATCTCGCTCTTGGCGCCGATCATCATCCTGATCGCCGGCGGCCTCGCCTTCAACGACGGCACCCGCAACCCCTTCGTCTCGGTGACCATGGGGCTGCTGCTGATGCTTGCCATCGCGGTGGCGCTGCATTCGGAACTGTTCCGCCTGAGGCCTGCGGTGGACCATCTGACCCGCTTCTATCTCGCCATGTCGTTCGGCGGCATGCTGGGCGGCTTGTTCTGCGCGATCGTCGCGCCCCTGGTGTTTGATTGGGCCTACGAGCATCCGCTGCTGATCCTCGCCGCGGCGGCGCTGGTTCCGCAGATTGCCCTGGTGCCGTGGCCGAAGCAGCTTCAGACGGTGCTCGGGCTCACGCTGCCGGTTTTCGCCCTGCTCATCTCTTACGCGAGCAGCATGGGCTATTTCGGCTATGGGATTTCGGCGACGATGACGGGCAGCATCGTCGTCTCCCTGATCGCCTTGGCCTGCCTCGGCCGGCGCTGGGCCTTCGCGGTCAGCCTGCTCGCGCTGATGCTGAGCTATGGCGGCTGGACGACGATCCGCGGCTCGACCGAGGGCATCCGCACCCGCTCCTATTTCGGCATTTACGAGGTGCGCAACTCACCGGAGGCCGGCTTCCGCAGCCTGATGCACGGCACCACGCTGCACGGCCGGCAGAATCTGACGCCGGGCACCGAATTTGTCCCGACCACTTATTATGCCCGCCGCTCTGGCGTCGGCTTGACCCTCACCAATGCCGACGCGCTGTTCGGCGCGCATCCCCGGATCGGCGTGGTCGGCCTCGGCAGCGGCACGCTCTCCTGTTACGCCCGGCCGAACCAGCGCTGGACCTTCTTCGAGATCGATCCGGCGATGGTCCAGGTCGCGCGCAACCGCTTCTCCTTCCTGCCGCACTGCGCGCCGCAGGCGCGGATCACGCTCGGCGATGCGCGGCTCAGCCTGGCGCGACAGCCGCGCGGTTCGCTCGACGTGCTCGCGGTCGACGCCTTCTCGTCGGACGCGGTGCCGATGCACCTGCTGACCCGCGAGGCGCTCGCGGTCTACGGCAATGCCGTCCAGCCGAGCGGCATCGTCCTCTTCCACATCTCGAACCGCTATCTGGATCTGCGCCCGGTCGTGGCCGACATCGCGGCAAGCGGCGGCTGGAGCGTCGCCCAGCTGGAATATATTCCGACCCAGGACGAATCGGCGCTCAACGCCACTATCTCGGTCTGGATCGCCTTGTCGCGCGATCCGATGACGCTCGACCGGCTGGTCGCATTGAGCGGTCCGGACGGGCAGAACTGGCTTACGCTCGATCGTACGCCCGGCTTTTCGGGCTGGAGCGACGATCACGCCTCGATCCTGCCGATCATCAATTATCCGAGTGTCGGATCGGTGTTCGGCGGGCAGTGAGCGCGCCATGATTCGGACGGAACGGCTGCTCCTGCGCGACTGGCGCGAGGAGGATGTCGCGCCGTTCATTCGGCATACCAATACCGAGGCGGTGATGCGCTGGCTGGGCGGCGTCCAGACCGAGGCGCAACTGCGCGACGCGCTCGAGAACCGGCTGATGCGCTGGCAGCGGGAGCGGGGCTTCACCTTCTGGGCGGTCGAGCGGGAGGAGGACGGCGCCCTGCTCGGCTTTTGCGGGATCAAGATCGCCGACACCGAAGGCAGCCCGGTCGAGGGCGCGTTCGAGATCGGCTGGCGCCTGCGCGAGGATGCCTGGGGGCAGGGCTTCGCGAAAGAGGCGGCGATCGCCTCGCTGGACTATGCCTTCCAGACATTGGGCGCCGACCGGGTGATCGCGCTCACCTTCACGGGCAACGCACCGAGCTGGGGACTGATGGAGCGTATCGGCATGACCAGGCGGCCCGAGCTCGATTATGACGACCCGCGCTTCCCGGACCTCAACCCCACCATCGTCTACGACATCAAAAGGGCGGAGCTCAGACGATGACGACGATCCTTCCTTATGGCGGCAAGACGCCCGTCATTCACGACGATGCCTTCGTCGCGCCCGGCTGCCGGCTGATCGGCGATATCGAGATCGGGCCGGAGGCGAGCCTTTGGTACAATTGCGTGCTGCGCGGCGACGTCAACGCGATCCGGATCGGCGCGCGCACCAACATCCAGGACGGGACGGTGTTGCACGTCGATTCGCCGCGCCCGGGCAACGACGCGGGCCATCCGACGCTGATCGGCGAGGAGGTGCTGATCGGCCATATGGCGATGGTCCACGGCTGCGTTCTTCGCGACCGTGCCTTCGTCGGCCTGGGCTCGGTGGTGATGGACGGCTGCGAGATCGAAAGCGATGCGATGCTCGCGGCGGGCGCATTGCTGACCCAGGGCAAGCGCATCCCCGGCGGCCAGCTCTGGGCGGGGCGGCCGGCCAAATATGTCCGCGACCTGACCGAAGCGGACCTCACGGGCATGCGGATGGGGGTCGCCCATTCCGTGTCGCTGGCCAAGTTGCACAAAGCGGCGCTGGCCGCGCAGGGCTAGTCGCGCCGGATCTCTTCCAGCCGGTTTTGCTCGCGCGCGGCGATCGCCTCCGTTTCGGCGATCGCGGCTTCGATCGCCTGCCGGTCGGCCGGGCTGGTTGGCTGATCCTGCCGCTCGAGCGCGAGCCGGTCGAGGTCGCTGCGCGCCGCCTGCGTGCGCGCCCGTGCCGCCTCAAGCCGCGAGATCGCCTGCTGCGCGACCACCCAGCTGTCCGAGCCGCTCGGCCCCGAGGCGGCGACCGCGCGCGCGGCTGGACCCGCCTCGGTTTCGAAATCGCGCCAGCCCGCGCGCGCTTCGGCGACGAGCCCGGCAAGCTGCTGGGCGAGTGCCGGATCGTCGGCGATCACCGGATCGGGCCGCACCGGATCGACGCTCATGTCCATCTGCTCTGCAGGCCGCGGCGCCAGCGAAGGGAAGGGTCCCTGGGCGGCGCAGCCGGCAAGGCTCAAGGCAGCGGCCAGACAGGCAAATCGGTGGATCATCGCACCTCCCTATGCGGGCCGCGTCCGCCGGGCAACCGGGGGTTGCGTGGCCATGGCCTTGTCCCTATGTGGCCCGTTCCCGCGCGCCCGTAGCTCAGCTGGATAGAGCACCAGACTACGAATCTGGGGGTCGGAGGTTCGAATCCTTCCGGGCGCGCCATTCCGCCACCGTCATTCACTTTCTCTTCATCGCCGCGCGGCGACAGGCGTGACATTCCATGCCCGCAATGACATTGCGGCGCCTGCAGCGGAGGGCGGAATGAAGTATTTGCGGTTTTTCCTGACGGCGGCAGCGGCCTCGAGCGCGGCGCCCGGCATGGCGCAGACGGCGGCGAACCTTGCGCCGGGCCAAAGCGTCACCGGTGAGCTCTCGGTCAGCGATACCCAGCGTCGCTCGGGCAAATATGAGGATGCCTATACGTTCGCCGGCACGCGCGGGCAGCGCGTCCAGCTCGATCTCGGCGCGGAAGGCTTCGACACCTACCTGGTGGTGACCGGCCCGAACGGCTTCTTCCTCGCCAATGACGATGTCGAGGGCGGCGGCGACGAGACCGACAGCCGGATCGTGTTCGAAGTTCCCGCGGACGGCGCCTATCGCATCGCCGCCACTTCCTACCGGCCCGGCGAGACCGGCCCCTACCGCATTGCCGCTTCGGTGCCCGCCGCCAATGTCGCGATCACCCGTCCAGTCGCCGCCCAGCCGATCCGCATCGGCCAGAACGTGCGCGGCACGCTGCAGGACGGCGACGGCCGCCTCGCTTCGGGAGAATTTACCGATCGCTACCGGTTCAGCGCGCGCCGCGGCCAGCGCGTCACGATCGCGCTCACGGGCAACAAGCTCGATCCCTATCTGCTGCTCGCCCGGCCGGACGGGACCAGCGACGCGAATGACGACAGCCGGATCGACGGCCAGCCGAGCCTGAACAGCCGCATCGACACCGTGCTCGCCGAGGACGGCGACTATGTCGTCACCGTGACCTCTTACCGTCCGGGAGAAACCGGCGACTATCAGCTCAGCATCCAGCCGAGCGCCGGTTC
>DATINU010000239.1:0-9095 GCA_035473955.1 Allosphingosinicella sp. | reverse complement strand
CGTGCCGCCGATCCAGCCGGTGGTCATCAGCTCGACCGAGACCCCGGCGCCAAGCACATAATCGACGCTGGAGGCGGCCACGTCCTGACCCTGGCCGGCCAGCTCGACGATCACGTCGCCGCCATCGTCGGCGAAGTACGTGTCGTCGCCCAGCCCGCCATAGAGGCTGTCATTGGCACCGGCGCCGCCGAAGAACACGTCCTTGCCGTCATTGCCGACGAGCGTATCGGCCCCCCCGAAGCCGAACAACGTGTCGTCGCCGTCATTGCCGGAGATGATGTTGGCAGCGCCATTGCCCCAGATCTGCTGGTCCAGCTCGTTACCGGCGAGGTTGATCGCGGCCGTGCCCTCGATCCAGCCCGTGGTCATCAGCTCCACATAGGCGCCCGCGGTCAGGGTCCAAGACACCGAGGCCGCAACCACATCATAGCCTTCGATCGCCCTCTCAACGACGCTGTCACCGGCGCTGTTGACGAAATAGGTATCGTTGCCGGCGCGGCCGACCAGAATGTCGCCGGGGCCCGTGCTGGTGAGCACGTCCGGATCGGGCGTACCGAAAATCGCGCTTGAGCCTTGGCCGGCGATGAAGATGGTCGCGGTCGCCGAGGTGCCGCCCAGCAGCGTGTAGGCGAAACTTTCGACGCCGCCATTGGGATAGAAACTGCCCGGCTCGAAGCTGAAGCCGCCGCCCGCGCTCACATAGAGGGTCGCGCCTGACGCGAGAACCATCGAGCGGCCGACATCGCCGGCAGCGCCGTTGACCGCGATCACATTGACCCCGTCGGGATCGCCGTCCGAGCCGAAACCATTGTCGAAATTGACGTTGCCGAAGACCGGGCCGGTGCCGCCGGTGAAGAAATGATCGTCGCGCGCGATGCCGAGATCGTCCGTCTGGGTGATGTAGATCTGGGCGTAGGCGGTCGCGCTCGGCGTCCCTTCGCTCTCGACGTAGACCTCGATCGAGCGATTGCCGATGGGGTTATTGTCGGTGGTAACGTAGCGCAGGCTGGCGATCAGATCCTGATACGTGGCCACCGTGGCGGTCCCGGTGAAGGTGATGACGCGCCTGAAATCGGCGATCGTATCGGTGACGGTGATGCCCGGCGGAACGAAGCCCCAGCTGAGGATGTCGGTGTCCTGCGGATTGAACAATTTCAACACGAGCCTGTCGATCTGATTTCCGCCTGCCGCATCGAGGATCAGGACGCCGCCCTGGACGATGCTGGTGGCAGGCCCATCTTCCTTGTGCGAGACGATTGAATCGAAGTTTCTGCCCGGAGCGTTCAGATAGACGATCGGTGTCGGACCCGGATTGAGGACGGTGATCGACTGGGTGACCATGTTCGAAGTCAGACCACCCCCAAAGACCAGATTCCCGTCGAAGAATGTGAGCGATGCGCCGGTCTCGCCGAGCGTCGGGTTGGCGCCTTCGGTGCGAAACCCGAAGGCGCGGATCAGCGCGTTGATCACTTCGGGCGTGGCCGCGCTGGTGAGGTTCGCGATCATCACGCCGCCGTTGTGCCGGTTGAATTGCCCGATCTCGAGGCCGGTCGTGGTGTCACGCAGCGGGGTGAACACCCCCGTTTCTGTCGCGGTGAAACGCGTGCCCATCAGCTCGATCCGCGCCCCGAACAGCCCGGCGTTGATCTGGATATTGCCGCCGATGAAATGGGCCTGATTGTCGGGATCGACCATCGTCACGCCCTGGAACAAGGCCATGATCGGCTGACCGGGCAGGTAATCGAAATGATCCTGGGTGGGGGCCGAAAGGATCGGCGCGTCATTATAGGTCTGGACGCCGACGGTCAGCGAAACGCTGCTCGTTTGCGGGCCATCGCCGTCATTCAGCGAGATGCTCGCGATCCTCGTCGTGCCCGTGGGGTTTTCAGCGGTGTTGAAATAGGTGAGCGCCCTGACCAGCGACTGCACGCGCGCGGCGGTCGCGGCGCCATTGAACTCGACGACGAGATCCTGCCCGATCCCGGTTCCGCCCACGCCGATCGCGCCGATGACCACGCCATCGACCGAGACGGTGCTGCCCGCCGCAGTGCCCGATGTGCTGACCCCGCCGATCGTGCGGAAGCCGAGCACGTCCTGAGCCGGAACTCCGCCAAGCGTGATCGCCACGCGCAGGCTGCCGCCGGCGAAATCGCTGCTGTCGACATCCTCGACCAGGCCATTGCCCTGCGCGTCGAGCATGAGCGGCGTCGTCTGCCCTTCGACCAGGCTGCCGGCCGAGCCGCTGTTGAAATTGCGGTAAATCGGCGCGTCGTTCACCGGGGTGACGTGAATCGTCAGCGTGTTGGGGCTCGGATCGATCTGCGCGGCGGAGTCGACCACCTGGAAGGTGAAGCTCGCGAAATTGGCGCCGTTCGCATTCTGGCCGGCCTCAAAGGCAAACCGGCCGGCCGAGATTGCAGCGGCACTGATCAGGCTGCCCGCTTCGATCGCCGATCCATCGAAGGCGAGACTGCCGTTCGTCGGCGCCGTGGTGACGTACACGGCCGCGAAGCTGTGGCCATCGCCGTCGCTGAAGCCAAAATTGGCCAGTGTGAAAATGTGAAGCACATCCTCGGGTGTCGTGATCGAGCCGTTCGTGCCGGCCGGATTGGCAGCCTGGGGACCGGGCGGGCCCGCGCGCAGCAGCGCGGCCAGGCTGCGCTCGTCGCCCTGCCCGGCGGTGTCGTCGCGTCTCGAATCGATGAACCTTGGCCCAAGTCTGACCTTGATCGTCATATTGCTCACCCCTCCAAGCCGAGCAGTGTCATTTCGCGAGCCGCCTGCCAAGCAAGAATTGGAGTGTAGACAAGGGTTTGGAGGAAGATCCTGGACCGTATTGCGGCACCAGCGACAAGAAAGGCGCTTGCCAATCGCCCCGGCTTATTGTCCACTTTGTAAATAAGGCGCCGGGGGTGCCGTCATGAGAGCGTCACCCGTTTCGGCGATGACGCCGCACCGAGGGGAGACCAGATATGAAGCGCGCCGTCCTTGCGTCCGCCGCCAGCCTTTTCGCCCTTGCCGCCGCGAGCCCTGCGATCGCCCAAGACCCGTCTGTTCCGACGGCGACTCCCGCCGAGCCTGCTCCCCTCATGCCGCAAGAGTCGGTCCGGCGACCTGATATCGCCTCCGCGACACCGGTGCCTGTGGTGGATGCGGATACGCTTCAGGACGAGCAGAACGTGATCGTCACCGCGCAGCTCCGCGAACAACGGCTCGTCGACGTGCCGATGGCGCTCACCGCGATGAGCGGCGACCTGCTCGACGAGCTCGGGCTCAACGATTTCGAGGAAGTGGCGCGGTTCGTGCCCGGCTTCGACGTGCAGAATCAGTCGCCCAACAATCCGGGCTTCGTGATGCGCGGCGTCACCTCCGACAGCGGCGAGGCATTCAACGAGCCGCGCGTCTCCGTCTTCCAGGATGGCGTCTCCATCTCCAAATCGCGCGGCTCGTTCGTCGAGCTGTTCGATCTGCAGCGGGTCGAGGTCGCGCGCGGCCCGCAATCGACGCTTTACGGCCGCGGCGCCTTGATCGGCGCGGTCAACCTGATCCAGAACCGCGCCGATCCGCGCGGCTTCGCGGCACGCTTTTCGGGCGCCTACGGCAATTTCGACTCGCTCGATCTCGAAGGCATGATCAACGTGCCGCTGGGGGAGACGGCGGCGTTCCGAGTCGCCGGCCGCTATCGCAATCGCGACGGCTTCATCGACAATCTGCTGGGCGGCGAGGATTTCATGTCGGTCGACACCGCCGCGATCCGCGGCAGCCTGCGCATCGCGCCGAGCGATCGGATAACGATCGATGTGATCGGCAATTATCAGGAGGATCATCCGGCCGGGACCTCGTTCAAGTCGCGCAGCTTCAACCCGACCGATCCGGTGACCGGCGCCGTGCTCGGCAACGGCGAGCCCGGCACGGGCGCCGCGCTGGCGCCCGGCGCGGGCTTCGAGGGCGGCGCGGCGCTCGGGCTCGACCGTGACGTCTGGGGCGTCACCGGCATCGTCCGCGCCGAGCTTTCGGACAGCTTCACGCTGACCTCGATCAGCGCCTATCGCGAGTTCAATTCGATCGAGATTCTCGACGCCGACGGCATTTCGCTGCCCGTGATCACCGCCGCGGCGGACGAAAGCGGCCGGCAATGGAGCCAGGAATTCCGGCTGACCTACGACAATGACGGGCCGGTCACCGCGTTCGTCGGCATGTCCTATTTCAACGAGGACGGCGCGCAGCGCACGCCGGCCCAGTTCGACGAACGGGTGCTGCTCGCGCGGCTGGCCGGGGCGCTCAACGGCGGCGGCCTGATCCCGGGCCGTCCGGCCAGCGATCCGGCGCCGATCGGCCTGTTCGGCAACACCGCCTTTACCGGCCTGCTGCTGCAGGGCGTCGCCGCCCAGTTCGGCTATGCGCTTCCGGCCCCGGTCGCCGCGGGCATCGCCGCCAATCTGAAGGCGAACCACACGGAAACCACCACCAACACCTCCGAAACCGAGGCGTTCGACATTTTCGCCGACATGACCTTCCGGGTTTCGGAACGGTTCGAGCTCAGCCTCGGCGCCCGCTATGCGCATGACAACAAGACCACGACGATCAATTCGGCGGTGCTGAACGGCCGTTCGATCCTGGGCGGCTTCATCGGCGCGCTGCAGCAGACCGAGCCGACCCGCACCGCCTTGCTGGGCGCGCTCGCCGTGCCGGGCGCGGCGACGATCCCGCCCTCGGCGATGTTCCCGGTGCCGCTGTTCGGCCTCACCTTTCAGCCGACCAACAATAATGGCGACACCGCCAGCCAGGACCTCAGCGACCACAGCTTCACCTGGCGCATGACCGCGCGCTACGAACCGAGCGAATTCAGCTCCATCTATGCGAGCTATGCGCGCGGCCGCCGGCCGGAAGTGCTTTCGGCGCTGCCGCCGGCGACGCCGTTCGGCAATGCCCGCTTCAACATCGTCGATGCCGAGACGGTCGACAGCTTCGAGGTCGGCGCGCGGACGCAAACGCGCGAGCTGCTGCTCGACGGCTCGGTCTTCTATTATCGTTACCAAAATTTCCAGACGACGGTGCAGCAGGGGACGATCTTCGTCACCACCAATGCCGGCGAGGCCGAGGCCTACGGCTTCGAGAGCCAGATCCGCTGGCGGCCGAACCGCAACGTCACCCTGTTCGGTACCTACGCCTTCAATCACAGCCGCTTTTCGAGCGGGGTGCGCGAGGGCAACCGTTTCCGCCTGTCGCCCGATCACACCTTCTCGATCGGCGGCCAGTTCGGCTTGGATCTCGGGCGCGGGCGGCTCAGCTTCGTGCCGAGCCTGACCTATCAGAGCCGCGTCTTCTTCGACGACGATAACGACCGGCCGGACCTGCAGACCGTGGCCTCCGGCTCGCTGATCGCCGACACGATCCAGGATGAGGTGCAGGGCGGCTATGTGCTGGTGAACGCGCGGCTGGGCTATACCTTCAACGACCGGTTCTCGATCGAGGCCTTCGTCAGCAATGTGTTCGACGAGGATTATATCAAGGACGCGGGCAATACCGGCAATGCGGCGGGCCTGCCGACCTTCATCGGCGGCGAGCCGCGCTTCTACGGGGTGCAGGGGACGGTGCGCTTCTGATTGTCACATAAGCGGTCCATCGGGCCCTCGGGAGGAACGAGCATGACCCTGCTGATGGACCGTCGAATGCTCCTGAAAGCCGGCACGCTCGGGCTTGGCGCGCTCGCCGTGCCCGGCATGGCGCAGAGCCTAGCCGCGCGGGGCTTCACGCACAATGTCGCGAGCGGCGAGCCCAGGCAGCGCAGCGTGATGCTCTGGACCCGCTACATGCCCGCCGGCGGCGATACGGCGCGGCTCAGCTGGCAGGTTTCGCCGAGCGCCGATTTCGCCCGGATCGAGGCGGACGGCACGGCCGTCGCCGAGGAAGCGCAAGATTATTGCGTGAAGCCGGTGGTCGAGGGGCTGAGGGCCGGGCGCTGGTATTATTACCGCTTCCGCGACGCCGCCGGCGCCTGGTCGCCGGTCGGGCGGACGCGGACGCTGCCGGAAGGGCGCGTGCGGGACTTCCGGATCGCGCTCTTTTCCTGCTCGAACCTTCGCTTCGGCTGGTTCAACGCCTACGCCCATGCGGCGGCGCGGCGGGACCTCGATCTCGTCGTCCATGTCGGCGACTATCTCTACGAATATGACGAGCGGCATTATCCGGATCCGGGCGAAGAACTGGCCGGCCGCTCGATCTTCCCGGCGAGCGAGATCGTCCGGCTCGCCGACTACCGGATGCGCTACGCGGCCTACCGCGCCGATCCCGATCTGCAGCGTCTGCACCAGATGTTTCCGGTCATTTCGATGTGGGACGATCACGAGACCGCGAACGACAGCTGGGAAGGCGGCGCGCAGAACCATCAGCCGGACAGCGAGGGCCCCTGGGCCGATCGGAAGCGCGCGGCAATGCGCGCCTATCGCGAATGGCTGCCGGTGTCGGAGGATAGCTGGGAGGATTACGACATCGGCGATCTCGCCACCCTGTTCCGGCCCGAGACCCGGCTGACGGCGCGCAGCCGCCAGCTCGGTTATACGGCGCTGCTGCGCGACCAGAGCGACCGCGCCGGTGCGCTGGCGCGATTCCGCGACGGGCCGTGGCGCGACGAGGCACGCACCATGCTGGGCGGCGAACAGGAGGCCTGGCTCGCCGGGGCGCTTCGCCGTTCGACGACGCGCGGCGCGCGCTGGCAGGTGCTGGCGCAGCAAGTGATCGTGGGCAGTCTGGCGATGCCGCCCGAAGCGGCGACTTGGCTTCGCCCCGAGGATCCCGCCTCGGAGCGCGCCTTCTTCCGTAACCTGATTGACGCGGGACAGGCCGGGCTGCCCTTCGGCCTCGACAGCTGGGACGGCTATCCGGCGGCGCGGCGGCGGCTGCTGCGCGCGGCGCTCGATGCGAATGCGAACCTCGTCGTGCTTTCGGGCGACAGCCACAATGCCTGGGGCTTCGATCTCGATCTGGAGGGGACGCCGGCCGGGGTCGAGTTCGCCGGGCAGAGCGTCACCTCGCCCGGCTACGAGACCGACCTCCCCCATGTCGCGCCCGCCGAAGTGGTCCGCGCCGCCATTGCCCGCAACCGGCAGCTGAAATTCGCCGAGACGCGCCGGCGCGGCTACGTCACGGTCACGCTGACCCCCGAGCGGGCGACCGGCGAATGGCTGTTCCTCGACACGATCCGCGAACGCTCGACGCGGCTCGCGGGGCGGCATGCGATGAGCGCGCGGCGCGGCGCGAACCGCTTCGCCTAGGCGGCGAGCTTCACCAGGTTGCGGCCGCCGGCCTTGGCTTCGTATAGCGCGATGTCGGCGCGGTGGATGAGGTGGTCGAGCCCTTCCTCGCCGGCCAGGCGGGCGACGCCGGTGCTGATCGTGATGTGGCCGGCGGCGCCGTTGGGATAGTCCATACGCCGCTTCTGGATCGCGCGGCGGAGGCGCTCGCAGGCGAGCTGGGCCTGATCGAGCGACGTTTCCGGCATCAGCACGGCGAACTCCTCGCCGCCGAAGCGGCCGAGCACGTCGCCGCCGCGGGTGACCTCGCGCAGCACCTCGGCAACCGCGACCAGCACGGCATCGCCGGCGGGATGGCCGTGCGTGTCGTTGATCGCCTTGAAATGATCGATGTCGAGCAAGGCGAGGGCGAGCGGGCGGCCCGTCCGGCCCGCCCGGCGGACTTCGGTTTCGAGGGCGAACATCAGCTGCCGGCGGTTGGGCAGGCCGGTGAGGCCGTCGGTGGTCGCCAGCTGATGCAGCTCCTCGGTCAGCTCCAGCGCGCGGCGATGGGCGCGGGTGGCGCTGAGGATCGCGGCGGTGAGCAGCGCCATCAGCAACGCGGCGGCGGCGGCGAAGATGTAATTGTTGCGCGCGCCCAGCGCTTCGGCGGCGGCGCTCTGGGCGCTGCGCAGATCGAGCAGGCGGCGTTCCTCATGCTCGACCCGGTGCAGGGCGGCGAGGAACTCCTCGATCTGGCGGCGGCCGAGGCCGCTGCGCACGGTGGCGATCGCCTCCCGGTGACGGCCGGCCTGTTCGAGCATGACCAGCCGGTCGATAATGGCGAGATACATCCCCAGCCGCCGTTCGACGGTAACCAGGTTTCGCTGCTGCGTCTCGTTGTCGCGCGTGAGCACCCGCAGGTGCCGGGCCGATGCGATGCCGTCGCGGCGCCCGTCGAGATAGGGCTTCAGGAAGTCGGGATTGCCGGTGATCAGGTAACCGCGCTCGCCGCGCAGCGCCGCGTTGACCGCGGTTTCCAGCTGACCGGCCGTCAGCAGCACGTCGAGCGAATGGACTCGCCAGGCCTGCGCCTGGCGGCGTTCGGCCGCGCTCCAGAAGCCGGTGGCGACGATCCAGGCGAGCATGACGCCGATCGCCGCGAGCGCACAGAGCCCGATCGAGCGCCGCTTGCGCGCCTTGCGGTTCAAGTCGGCCGCATGGTCGATCAACGAACCTCTCCCGTCATCCGGCCGGCCATTAATGAGGGATAGTGAACGGCCGGTTAGAGGCCGATATGCGCCTTTCCGCAGGTGGCACCGTTGCCCGCCTGGCGCGTTGGTCCGCGGAAACGAGGACAATCGATATGATCGGCAAGCTTGTTGGGGCCCATCTGGGGCAGAAGATCGCCCGCCGGCACAGCGGCTGGAAGGGCGCGCTGATCGGCGCCGCGACGCCATGGCTGCTGCGCCGCGCGTTCACGCCGCTGGGGGTCGCCGCGATGGGCGCCTGGGGCGCGAAGCGGCTCTGGGACCGGCATCGGGCCCAGCGCGCCGCCGCGGAAATTCCCGCGGCGCGGATCTAGGCGTCGGGGGCCGGCTCTTCCTTCGGCGCCGGGGGCGGCGGCGCGATCACTTCCGGCGGTTGCGGACCCTCGGGTCCAGGCGGCGTGTCGCCGGGCGCGGGCGTCGGTTCGATCGCATTGCTCGTATTGGTTTCCGGCGCACGATCGGCTTCACGCAAGGGAACGGCCGGGCCGCCCCGGGCGGCGTCGCCCAGCGCCTCGACCATGAAGGCGTGCCAGATCCGCGCGGGCAGGCCGCCGCCGGCGGTGCCCGGGAGCGGCGTGTTGTCGTCATTGCC
>DATINU010000238.1:0-3590 GCA_035473955.1 Allosphingosinicella sp. | reverse complement strand
AGGCCTCGGTCATGCCCGGATAGGCATCGAGGAACAGGCTGGTGAGCTTCTCCCCCCCGGCGCTCTGCGGACGCGCCAGGCCGGTAAAGCTCACCACCGCCCCATCGCCGCCAAGGCCGGCGATGAAATGCGCCAGTTCCTCGTCGGGCCGGAACGGATCGGGGGCCAGCCGCGTCTCCGCGCTCATCTCAGCCTCCCGACAGCGGCGGCACGAAGGCGACTTCGTGGCACGGAAGGATGCGGGCGCTCTCGGGAACGATCACTCGGTCGATGCAGGCGCGCGCGCCGGCTGCGTCGAGCAGGCTGCCGCCGAGCCGGCGCCGAAGCTCGGCGACGGTGCAGCCTTCGTCGGGAAGGTCGAGATCGAGCTCCCGCCCGAGGCTGTCCGCGAGCCTGCCGAAAAAGAGAATCTTCATGCCGCGCCGCTTTTCCCATAGGCGCGGCGGCCGCGCAAATAAGTAGCGGCGACGGCACGGTCGTCGCCCAGCACCTGCAGCGCGAAGACGCGCTCGTGCAGCGTGGTGGCCGCGCATCGGCGGCGAAGCAGCGGCGTGGAGGCGGCGTCGAGGACGAGGAAATCCGCTTCCTGGCCGGGCAGGAGCGCGCCGACGCGATCGGCGATCCCGAGCAGGCGCGCCCCGCCCGCCGTGGCCAGATGCAGCGCCCGGAAGGGATCGAGGCTCGCGCCCCCGAGCTGGCAGACCTTGTACGCCTCGCCGAGCGTGTGGAGCACGGAGAGGCTGGTCCCCGCCCCGATATCGGTGCCGATGCCGACCCTGACGCCGTGCCGATCGGCCGCGGCCAAATCGAACAGGCCGGAACCGAGGAAGAGGTTGCTGGTCGGGCAGAAGGCGATGCCGGCACCCGCCTCGGCCATGCGCGACAGGGCGCGGTCGCTCATGTGCACGCAATGGGCGAAGACCGAGCGCGGCCCGACCAGGCCGAACCGGTCGTAGGCGTCGAGATAGTCCCTTGCGTCGGGGAAGCGCTCGGCGACGAACGCGATCTCGCCCGGATTTTCCGAAAGATGGGTGTGCAGCAGCACGTCGCCATGCGCGGCGAGCAGGCGGCCGGCGTCGGCCAGCTGCCCGGCGCTGGAGGTGGGCGCGAAGCGCGGCGTGACCGCATAGCCGAGCCGCCCGCGGCCGCGCCATCTCGCGATCAGCGCCTCGGTCTCGGCCCGGCCGGAGGCGACGGTGTCACAGAGGCCTTCCGGCCCCAGATCCATCAGCACCTTGCCGGAGACGATCCGCATGTCCCGCTCGAGCGCGGCTTCGAAGAGGGCATCGACCGAACCGGCGTGGACGGTGGCGAAGACGAGCGCGCTGGTGGTGCCGTGGCGAAGCAGCTCGTCGAGAAAGAAGGCGGCGACGTCGTCGGCATGCGCGCGATCGGCGAAGGCCTTTTCGGCCGGAAAGATATGGCGCTCGAGCCATTGCATGAGCTGCTCGCCGTGCGAGGCGATGCATTCGATCTGCGGATAATGGACATGCGCGTCGACGAAGCCGGGGACGATCAGGCCATCGAGCCTTTCGACCGGGACATCGGCGAACTGCTCGGCTAGCTCGGCAAAAGGGCCGCAAGCGAGGACAAGGCCGTCATCGGCGACGAGCAGCCCGTCCTCGAAATGGCGGATCGCTTCCGCTCCCGTGATCGCCGGATCCTCGGGAACGCTCAAAATCTCCCCGCGAAACGCCTTCATGCCCCGGCCCTCAGCGTCAGCAGTTGCGCGAGCACGGCGATGGCGATGATTTCGGGCTCCTTGCCGTCGATGCCGGCCAGGCCGATCGGACAGGTCAGGCGCGCGCTATCGACGCCGTCGGCGGCGAGGCGGGAAAGGAAGCGCGCGCGTTTGGTCCGCGAACCGATCAAGCCGACGAACCGGGCACCGCCGCCAAGCGCGGCGGCGGTGAGCCGGTAATCGAGCGCGTGATCGTGGGTGAGGATAACCACCGCCCCATCCTCGACCGTCGCGGCCGCGCAAGCAATCATCGCGGCCTCGTCGGCGAGCACGACGCCCGGCGTCCCCGCCGCCTCCGGCCGACTGTCATGCCAGGCGAAATGAAGCGGCAAGCCGGGCGCGCGCGCCGCGATCGCGCGGCCGACATGGCCGGCGCCGAACATGGTGACCGGGAGCAGGTCGGTTTCGGGGGGCTCGATGAAGCGGGCGCCGGCAACGGGCAGCGGCCCGCGTGTATCCAGCCGCTCGCCGTCCCGCCCCGCCTCGCGCCGGACCTTGTCGCGCAACGTCACCGCAAAGGGGCCGTCGCCGTCGGGAATTTCGTCCACCCGCTCGATCATGAGCCGCACCCGCCCGCCGCAGCATTGGCCGAGTAGCGGGCCCAGGGGATAATCCTGAACGCGCCAGCTCCCCGGCGCGAGCGCGAGGATTTTGCGTGCCTGCGCCATCGCCTGATGTTCGAGCGCACCGCCGCCGATCGTGCCCCTGAGGCGAGTCTCGGTCACCACCATGCGCGTGCCCGGCCCACGCGGCGCGCTGCCCTCGGTAGCGAGGATGGTGACGAGCGCCGCGGGCCCTTCCGCCAGCGCCTCGCGCGCCTGGCCGGTCCACTCAGCCATCGCGAACCCTGAGCTCGGTGATCGCGGCGAGGATGCGCTCGGGGGTGGCGGGCGCGTCGAGCTTCGGCAGCCCTTTGCCGGGCGCGGCGGCGGCGACCGCCTGGGTCAAGGCCGAGAATACCGAGATGGCAAGCATCAAAGGCGGCTCGCCGACCGCCTTGGAGCGGTGGATCGTCTCCTCGACATTCTCACCGCGCGCCCAGAGGCGGATGTTCATGTGCGGCGGGCGGTCGCCGGCGGTCGGGATCTTGTAGGTCGAGGGGGCGTGAGTGAGCAGTCGGCCGCGCTCGTCGAAGACCAGCTCCTCGATGGTCAGCCAGCCCATGCCCTGGATGAAGCCGCCCTCGATCTGGCCGAGGTCGATCGCCGGATTGAGCGAGCGGCCGACGTCGTGGAGGATGTCGACCGCGACCACGCGATGCTCGCCGGTCAGCGTGTCGATCGCGACCTCGCTCAGCGACGCGCCATAAGCGAAATAGAGGAAGGGCCGGCCGCGATGGGCTTCGCGGTCATAGTGGATCTTGGGCGTCGCGTAGAAGCCGGTCGCCGAAAGCTGGATGCGGGCGAGATGAGCCCGGCGGCAGAGCTCGGAGAAACTCCAGCCTGCCGAGCCCGGATCGGTCGCCGCGAAGCCGTCGAGGCGCCGCTTGATCTTTTCGGCGGCAATGCTGGCCGCCATGCCGTTCAAATCCGCGCCCGAGGAAGCGGCGGTGGCCGAGGTGTTGGGCACCTTGTCGGTGCGGGTCGGCGCCAGCCGGACGAACTCCAGCGGCACGCCGAGAGCCGTGGCCGCCACCTGGATCATCTTGGTGTGCAGGCCCTGGCCCATCTCGGCGCCACCGTGGTTGATCAGCACCGAGCCGTCCTTGTAGACGTGCACCAGCGCGCCCGCCTGGTTGAACGACGTCAGGTTGAACGAGATGCCGAACTTCACCGGCGTCATCGCCACTGCCCGCTTGGTATGCGGATGCGTCGCGTTGAACGCCGCGACGTCGGCCTTGCGCCGCTGG
>DATINU010000237.1:0-9289 GCA_035473955.1 Allosphingosinicella sp. | reverse complement strand
CGCCGCATCACTGCACGAGGACCGGGCCGGTTCCTTTCGGACGCTCCTGCTCGATGAGGATGCCGAGACGGCGGGCGACTTCCTGGTAGGCCTCGAGCATGCCGCCGAGGTCGCGGCGGAAACGGTCCTTGTCGAGCTTCTCGCCCGACGCCGAGTCCCAGAGCCGGCAGCTGTCCGGGCTGATCTCGTCGGCGAGGATGATCCGGCTGTAGTCATTCTCCCAGAGCCGGCCGAACTCGAGCTTGAAATCGATCAGGCGGATCGCGATCGCCGCGAAGAGGCCGCAGAGGAAATCGTTCACCCGGATCGCCATGTCGGCGATGTCGTTCATCTCTTCCTGGGTGGCCCAGCCGAAGGCGGCGATATGCTCGTCGGCGATCATCGGATCGCCGAGCGCATCGTCCTTGTAAAAATATTCGATGATCGTGCGGGGAAGCTGCGTGCCTTCCTCGAGACCGAGCCGCTGCGAAAGCGTGCCCGCGGCGACGTTGCGCACGACCACCTCGATCGGCACGATCTCGACCTGGCGGATCAGCTGCTCGCGCATGTTGAGGCGGCGGACGAAGTGGGTCGGTACGCCGATCGTGCCGAGCAAGGTGTAGATATGCTCGGAGATGCGGTTGTTGAGTACGCCCTTGCCGGCGATGGTGCCCTTTTTCTGCGCGTTGAAGGCGGTCGCGTCGTCCTTGAAATACTGGATCAGCGTGCCGGGCTCCGGTCCCTCGTAGAGGATCTTGGCCTTGCCTTCGTAGATCATCCGGCGGCGGGACATGAAAAAAAGCGAGCCTCCGGCTGCGAAAAGGAAGCGGCTCTATACGGGAGGTGCGGGAAGAGGGCAAACGCCGCCGCATCCTGCTTTGCGCTCGGGCGTTCTGATTCGGGAGGAGACGGTTATGATCGCGCGCTACGCCCTTGCCTATGCCGCCACCGGGATCGCCTTCATCGCGATCGACGCCGTCTGGCTGAGGACGATGGCGCCGACTTTCTATCGCGGCGCGATCGGTTCGCTGCTCGCCGATCAGCCGCGCCTCGGGGCGGCGGCCGCCTTCTATCTCGTCTACGCGGCCGGCATCGTGCTGTTCGCGGTCGCGCCCGCCTTCGCTCACCCCGGAGGCAGTTGGAAGACCGCCTTGGGCTATGGCGCGGCTCTGGGGTTCGTCGCTTATGCGACCTACGATCTCACCAACCAGGCGACGCTGAAGGTCTGGCCGCTCAGACTTACCCTGGTCGATCTGGCCTGGGGCACCCTGCTCACCGGTGCCGCGGCGGCGATCGGCTATCTGGTCACGCGCGCGATCCTGAAGGGCTAGCGCTCAGGTGACCTTGCCGCGCACGGCGAATTGGGGATCGCGCCAGCTTTCGCTTTCGAGGATCGCGGCGAGCCGGTCGACGCCCGTCCAGATGTCCTCGAAGCCCAGATAGAGCGGAGTGAGGCCGAAGCGGATCACGTCGGGCGCGCGGAAATCGCCGATCACCTCGGCCGCGATCAGGGCCTGGCAGATTTCGAAGGCATGGGGGTGGGCGAAGGAGATGTGGCTGCCGCGCGCATCCTCGCCGCGCGGGGTGATGCAGCGAAGCTCCGGGCAGCGTTGCTCCATCAAGGCGTGGAAGACGTCGAACATTGCCCGCGATTTGGTCCAGAGCCGTTCCACGGTGACCCCCTCGAACGCGTCGAGCCCGGCCTCGAGCGCGGCGAGGCTGAGGATCGGCGGGGTGCCGGCGAGGAAGCGGTCGAGGCCCGGCGCGGGCGCGTAGTCGTCGACGAAAGCGAAAGGCCGGGAGTGACCCATCCAGCCGCGCAGCGGGCTGATCAGCCGCTCCTGCAGCGCCTCGGCGATATAGAGGAAAGCCGGCGCGCCGGGGCCGCCGTTCAGATATTTGTAGCCGCAGCCGACCGCGAGCTCGGCCCCCGCGCCATTGAGGTGCAGCGGCACGGCGCCGACGCTGTGCGAAAGATCCCAGATTGTCATCGCCCCGGCCTTGCGCGCCTTGGCGGTGATCCGGGCCATGTCGTACCGCTCGGCGGTCTTGTAATGGACATGGGTGAGGAGAAGCAGGTTGGTGTCCGCGCCGATCCGCGCCTCGATCTCGGCGCGGGGCGCGACCTCAAGCGTCAGCCCGAGCAGATCGGCGACCCCGCTCGCCATGTAGAGATCGGTGTGGAAATTGCCGCCTTCGGAAAGGAGCGTCTTGCGTCCTGAAAGGCCCGCCGCCGCGACCAGCAGTTTGAACAGGTTCACCGAAGTGGAATCGGTGACGATCACCTCGTGCGGCTTTGCCCCGATCAAGGGCGCGATCTTGGCGCCGACGCGTTGCGGGGCGCCGATCCAGTCGCGGCTGTTCCAGCTGCGGATCAGCTCCTCGCCCCATTCCTCGGCCACCACCTGTTGCAGGCGCGGCCCGGCCGCCTTGGGCAGCGCGCCCAGCGAATTGCCGTCGAGATAGACGAGGCCGTCGGGGAGGTGGAAGCGGTCGCGACAGGCGCGCAACGGATCGGCGGCATCGGCGGCGCGGGCTTCGGCGAGGGTGAAGCTCACCGCCGCCCCCGCACGTCACCCCGGCGAAGGCCGGGGTCCATGAACACGGAGGTCATCCAGTTGGCGACCATGCCTTCGCCTTCAATTCGCAGGTCGGCGTTCATGGATTCCGGCTTTCGCCGGAATGACGAATTTGAAGCGCCCGCAAAATCTCTTCGGTCGCCGCGTGCCAGGCGGCGGTTTCGGGCGCGATCAGCTCGACATGGCCGGTGCGGTCGATCATCCGCACGCGGACGTCGTCGCCGGCGGCGCGCAGCGGCCGGGCATAGCCTTCGGCATAAGCGGTCGGGATGATCCGGTCCTGCATCCCGTTGACCAGCACCTGCTTGATGCCGAGCGGGGCGAGGCGCGGAACCGAGGTCTCGGCGAAGCGGCCGCCGCTGATCTGCGCGATCACCTCGGTGCCGCAGCCGCTGCCGGGCGGACGGGCGGCTTCCTCGAGATCGGGCAAGCCGCCGAGGCTGATTACGGCGCGGATCGGGATCGGATCGGCGGTGCGCAGCGGCGAGCCTCCGGGGAGGCGCGGCCGCGCGGCGAGCCAGAGGGCGAGATGGCCGCCAGCGCTGTGGCCGGTGGCGACGAGGCGGCTGAGGTCCAGATGGTACCGCGCCGCGTGGGCGCGCAGCGCATCGGCCGCGGCGGCGACGTCCTGGAAGGTGCCGGGATAGCCGCCGCCCCGGTCGACGCCGCGATAATCGATGTTCCACACGGCGACGCCGTGCCGGGTGAGGTCGTCGGCGATCCAGCTCATGATCCTGCGGTCGGCGATCTCGGTCTGCCAGCAGCCGCCATGGACCATGATCACGGTGGGATGCGGCCCTTCGCCTTCGGGCAGGAAGAGATCGACGACCTGCAGCGGGTCGCTGCCGTAGGCGATCGTGGTGGACGGGCTCGGCCGGACGCGTTCGAGCAGATCGGGCCAGGCCATCAGGCCATCGGGTCCGCTCGCCTTGCTCTGGCCGGTCACGGGCATGGCGCAGGCGGCTAGCGTGAGGCCGAGGGCGAGGGCAAGCGGTTTCAAAAAAGGAGCCATGGCGATCGGGGATAGACCGCCATGGCTCTCAGATCAAAGCCCGGGGGCGAGGGCTTTGCGGGAGGGCTTCGCTCAGCAGTTCGGGCGCCGGGTCTTCCAGGGCGCGCTGAACTGGATTTCGTTCAGCTTGCACAGGGAGAGGCGGATCTCCGCCCAGAGGCGGTGCAGGGCGCCGTGACGCAAGGTGCGGCTGGCCATGTCGTAGGACTCCTCAGGTGGTCGTGTTGAAGGTGAGGCCGGTGATCACGAACGAGACGACGAGCGCCAGCAGCTGGTGCGTGCTGCCGTCCCACTGCCAGAGCTTGCCGATTCCAGCGCGGATCGCGGCCAGGCCGCGGCCGAGATCGCGGGAGAGCTCGCCATGGTGGTCGGCCCAGTCGGCGGTGAGAAAATCGTCGCGCATTTCAAATTCCTTTCCCTGAAACCGGAGGGTCGTCGGGCCCTCGGCGATGCAGCGGAAATGGACTTTCGCGGGCCTTTCCGCCAACGAAATACTGGACAAGGTATATAAGCTGACCTTATGTGCACGCTTCATGCAGAGATTGCCGCCGCTCAGCGCCGTCCGCGTCTTCGAAGCCGCCGCCCGCAGACAGAATTTCACCCAGGCCGCGGCCGAGCTCGGGATGACGCAGGCGGCGGTCAGCTATCAAATTCGCTTGTTGGAAGAGCGGCTTGGCGTGCCGCTCTTCGCCCGCATCAAGGGGCGGGTTTCGCTGACCGATGCCGGGCGCCGGATCGCCCCGCTCGTCGCTTCCGCCTTCGAGACGTTGGGCGATGCCTTTTCCGGGTTGGTTGCCGAGGATCAGGCGGTGCTTTCGATGAGCGCGGCGCAGACCGTCGCCACCGCCTGGCTGGCGCCGCGGCTCGGCGCGTTCCAGCTCCGCCACCCCGATCTTGCGGTGCGGCTCAGCACCGACAACAAGCTCGTCGATTTCTCGACCGGCGAATATCATGCCGCGATCCGGGCCGGGCGCGGCGACTGGCCCGGGCTCAAATGCCATTTCCTGTTCCGCCTGCACTACAGCCCGATCTGCAGCGCCGAGTTCGCCGCGACCCACAAGCTCGAACGGCCCGAGCAGCTGCTCGAAGTGCCGCGGCTCAGCCCGGCAGACGATTGGTGGGACTATTGGCTCTGCGACATGAACGTCGCGGCGCGGGAGGGCGGGCCCGATCCGGGCCTCGTCCTCGACAATCAGGTGATGGAGGCCAATGCCGCCTTCGCCGGCGCCGGCATCGCGATGATGAGCCCGATGTTCTGGCGGATGGAGCTGGCGGAAGGGCGGCTGGTACAGCCCTTCCCGCACGTCCACGTCACCGACCGCGCCTTCTTCCTCTGCTATCCCGAGGGGCGCCGCAACCAGCCCAAGATCGCCGCCTTCCGCGAGTGGCTGGTCGCCGAGGCGCGTGCCGTCGCCGAAGCGGGACACGCGCCTGCCGAGGTGTTTCAGCCGCTCTAGCCGAAGGCCTGGGGTGGGCGGGGCGCGGGCCGCCGGGCGAGGAACCGGCGGCGCGTCTTCATGCACCCACCCCCTACCCCATCCCCTGCAGAGGATGGGGCGACGTTCAGGCCGCGGCCTCGGTCTCGGCCGCCGGGGGCGTGGCGGCCGGAGCGAAGCGCCGGCGCAGGCGGACGAAGCCCCACCAGCCGAGCAGCCCCACGATCAGCCAGGGCGCGAGCACGATCAGCACGCGCAGCACCCAGTAGGAGGCCTTGATCACGTCGGCGCCCGTCTCCTGGGTTGCCTCGCCAAGCGACAGCTCACGCCCGGGCCCCGGCGCGAGGGTGCCGGCGCCGTAGCGAAAGAGGATCGGCGTGGTGGCGAGCGAACGCTCCTGGCCCGCGCGCTCCTCGCCTTGCGCCTGCATCCGCTGGCGCAGCGCTTCCGCCTCGCCTTGCAGCCGCTCGCGCTCCTCGCGCGACAGGCCTCCGGCGGCGATCCGCGCCTCCAGCCGCGCGGCTTGCGCCCGCATCGCCGAAATATCGCGGGTGGTTGCATCGATCGACGTGCCGACGTCGGTGCCGTTGATCTCGCTGTCGGCGAGCCGGCCTTCGGCGGCGGTGACCGCGCCGACGCTGTCGCGGGTGAAGCGACTGGCGATGGCCGGATCGACGTTGAACGAGAGTGTTGCCTCGACATCTTCCTCGCTGGTGGCGCGGTAGCTCATGCCGGTGATCCGGCAGCGGGCGATGCCGTAGCTTTCGCAGAGCCGCTGATGTTCCTGCTGCACCTCGGCCACGCGCGGCGCTTCGAGGCTGAAGGCGTAGCGATAGGCGAAGGCGACGCCGGGGGCATTGTTCGGGTCGATCTCGGGCCCGGCCTCGCCTGCCTTGGCGGGGGCGGAAGAGCCGTCCGGCGCTGCTTCCAGCGCGACGTCGGAAACGGCATTGTCGCCGCCGCTCGAGGCGGTTCGATTGGTCCCGCCTTCCTGGTATTGGCTACAGGCGGTGGTCGCGAGAAGCAGGGCAAATATTGAAAGCGAACGGCGCATTTTTCAGTCTCCTCTCTGTTGGTTGTATTTTACTCCACTAAATCGGTAGACAATTTGGCGTGCCGAAGACCGAGGCATGGCTCAGGTCTGGCTTGGCGCGGCAGCTGAAACGGAAAGAGGGGTGAGAGCGGGGACCGGCCCGGCAGCGGGGTCGGAAAACGACTCGGACAGCGCATCGGCGGTCTCCCTTCAATTGGTGATATATTATTAAATCAGTAGAGAATGGCAAGCGCTATTTTCTTCCCGCCTAGGCCTGCTAAGCCTTGGGCGTGAGATTGCCGATCACCCTCATCGCGTTGCTCGCTTTCGCGGCCGCACAGCCGGGCAATGCCCAGCCGGCCTCGACGACGGCGCCCGCGGCGGATGACGGGCCCTACTCCTGCCTGTTCGCCGATCTGACGGGGGAGCGGCGCGCGCTCGCGTCGCCCGCCGCCTCGACCCGGCTCACCGACATGCCCGAGGGAGTCGATCAACAGAGTGAGGCGGCGCTCGATGCCATTCTCGCGCGCATTGCCGGTTGCGGCGATGCGGGCGGCTGGACGGCCGGCCAGCGCGGCATGGCGGAACATTATGTCCATGCGCAGCTGGCCCGCGAATATTTCCGCCGGCATTATGCGGCGCAGCGCGTCGATCTCGGCCTTCTGGACGAGGCGGCCGCGATCCCGCCGGGCAACCCTATGCCGGAATTCGATGCCCTCGTCGCCCGGCTCCGCGCACAGGGGGTCGCCGACGATCGGCCGGACAGCGCCGGGGATATCGCCTACCTCTATTTGTCGCTGGCGCGGCATGCCGAGGAGATGAAGGCCGGCTTCGCCGTTCCCGGTCTCGCCTCGCCGAATTAGCCCTGCTAACGCCCCCGCATGAGTGACGAATTCGACGCCGTCGTCGATCATCCTTTCGACGACGCTCTTTCCCAGCGCTACCTCGTCTACGCTTTGTCGACGATCACGGCGCGCTCGCTGCCGGACCTGCGCGACGGGCTGAAGCCGGTGCAGCGCCGCCTGCTTTGGGCGATGCGGCAGCTGCGGCTGGAGCCGGGGCAGAATTACAAGAAGAGCGCGTCGGTGGTGGGCGAGGTGATCGGCAAATATCACCCGCACGGCGATGCTTCGATCTACGACGCGATGGTCCGGCTCGCCCAGGATTTCTCGCTGCGCTATCCGCTCGTCGACGGGCAGGGCAATTTCGGCAATATCGACGGCGATAATGCCGCCGCCTTCCGCTACACCGAGGCGCGGCTGACCGGCGCGGCGGCCGAGCTGATCGCCGGGCTCGACGAAGGCACGGTCGCTTTCAAGCCCACTTACAATGGCGAGCATGAAGAACCCGAGCTGATGCCCGGCCTCTTCCCCAATCTGCTCGCCAACGGCGCCACCGGGATCGCGGTCGGCATGGCCACCTCAATCCCACCGCACAATGCCGCCGAGATCATCGATGCGGCCGTGCTGCTGATCGAGGACCGCAATGCCGACGACGCGTCCTTGATGGAAAAGGTGAAGGGGCCGGATTTCCCGACCGGCGGCCGGGTGGTCGACAGCCCCGAGGCGATTGCGCTGGCTTATGCGACCGGGCGCGGCGCCTTCCGGGTGCGCGCGCAATGGGCGCTGGAAAAGGGACCGCAGGGCAGCTGGGCCGCGGTGGTCACGGAAATCCCCTATCACGTGCAGAAGGGCAAGTTGATCGAGCAGATCGCGGCGTTGATCGCCGACAAGAAGCTGCCGATCCTCGCCGACGTGCGCGACGAATCCGACGCCGCGATCCGGATCGTGATCGAACCGCGGAGCCGCACGGTCGAGCCCGAGCTTTTGATGGACAGCCTGTTCCGCCTCACGGAGCTCGAGACGCGCGTCTCGCTCAACCTCAACGTGCTGGACGCGAACCGCACGCCCCGGGTGATGGGCCTGAGGCAGGTGCTGACCGAATGGCTGGCTTTCCAGATCGAGGTGCTGGTCAACCGCGCCAACCACCGGCTGGCGAAGATCGCCGACCGGGTCGAGCTCCTCGACGGCTATCTGATTGCGTTTCTCAATCTCGATCGGGTGATCGAGATCATCCGGACCGAGGATGAGCCGAAGCCGGTGATGATCGCCGAATTCGGCCTTTCCGATCGCCAAGCCGAGGCGATCCTCAACATGCGGCTGCGGAGCTTGCGCCGGCTCGAGGAGATGCAGCTCAAGGGTGAGCGCGAGCGGCTGGAAGAGGAGAAGGGCGCGCTCGAAAAACTCGTCGCCGATCCGAAGCGGCAGCGGGCGCGGCTCAAGAAGGACCTGATTGCGCTCAAGGACCGCTACGGCGAATGGACCGAGCTCGGCCGCCGCCGCACCCAGATCGAGGAAGCCGGGCCGGCGCGGGAAATTCCACTCGAGGCGATGATCGAGCGCGAGCCGATCACCGTGATCCTTTCCAAGCGCGGCTGGATCCGGGCGATGAAGGGCCATGTCGATCCGGCCGAGGCGGAGACGCTGAAGTTCAAGGAGGGCGACGAGCTGGCCTTCCCTTTGCTCCACGCCCAGACCACCGACAAGATCCTGATCGCCTCGTCGGACGGCCGCTTCTACACGCTCGCCGCCGACAAATTGCCGGGCGGACGGGGCTTCGGCGAGCCAGTCAAGGCGATGGTCGACATCGAGGGCGAGGGCAATATCGTCGCCGTGTTGCGCGCGGCCGGCGCGGAGAAATTGCTGGTCGCCTCGTCCGACGGGCGGGGCTTCGTCACCCCGGCGGCGGGCGCCGTGGCCGAGACCCGCAAGGGCAAGCAGATCGTGAACCTGCGCCCCGGCGCGCGGCTGCAGGCGGTGCGGCCGCTGAAGCCCGGCGACGATTATGTCGCCGTGGCGGGCGAGAACCGGAAGCTGGTCGTCTATCCCTTGAGCGAGCTGCCCGAACTGGGCCGCGGCCAGGGCGTGACGCTGCAGCGCTACCGCGACGGGGGCCTCAGCGACGTGACCGGCTTCACGCTCGCCGAGGGCCTGTCCTGGGCGATGGGCGGCGAGAGCGGCCGGACCCGCACCGAAAGCGAGATCGGCATGTGGCGCACCGCCCGCGGCGCCGCCGGACGGCAGGCGCCCAACGGCTTCCCGCGCGACAACCGCTTCGGCTGAGGATTTCCCGAAAGCGGGCAAATGGTTACCGCATATGTGCGCGGCATTTCTCAACCTCTCGTTAACCCTATTTCCCTATCCCCGTCGCCATGCAGCCGGCGAAGACGCGCACAGCCAGGAAAGCGGGA
>DATINU010000236.1:0-2370 GCA_035473955.1 Allosphingosinicella sp. | reverse complement strand
CGCCTGCTGCGCGGTTTCGCTCACCGCCACCTCTACCGCCAGTTCCTCGTGCCCGCCACCCGAACGTGCGCCGACGACCGGTGCGGCGTCGCGATAGTCGAGCCCGCAGGCGACGCGGACATAGGCTTCGTCGGCGCTGATCCCGTTGGTCGGATCGAAAGCAACCCAGCCGAGATCGCCGACCCAGCATTCGGCCCAGGCATGCGCGGCTTCCTGCGTCTGGGCGGTGTCGCGGCGATAGAGATGGCCCGAGATGTAGCGAGCGGGGATCAACAGATGTCGCGCGGCGGCGATCAGCATGTGGGTGAAATCCTGGCAGACGCCGTGGCCCGCGGCGGCCGCCTGCTCGGCGGTGGTCTGGACGCCCGTCGCGCGAGTGTCGAAGGTCATCCGCTCGTAGATCAGCTGGTTCAGCCGGTGGAGGCGGCCGAGCGCGGGATCGGGACCGGGAGCGATCGAATCGGCGAGCGCGGCGAGCGCGGGGCCGGCCACGGTGAGCGGGGTGGCGCGGCAGAAGACCTGGGGCGGCAGATCGCCCGGCAGGCCCTGGACGACGCCGGCGCGGTCCTCGGTCAGCACCCGGCCCGTGACCGAGACTTCGAGATGGCCGACCGGCTTGTCGACATAGAGCATGTGGGTGACATTGCCGTAGCCGTCGCGGCCCTCGCGAAGACGCGCGTCGACGTCCACGTCGATCCGCCAGTCGAGCACGGTCTGGCCCGTGAAGCTCAAGGGGGTCTTGCGCAGCAGCTGGATCACGCCCTTGGCCGGCGTGGCATAGGTGTAGCGGGTGAGGTGGTTGATCGAAAGCTGCATCAGGAAAACCGGAACTGGCCGGCGATCGCCTCGCCGAGCTGGTTGTTCTCGCGCAGATAGGTGTGCAGCCACTGATGCAGGCCGCCCTTGAAGACGGTGCCGACGTCGAGCTCGTCGAGCCGGGCAAGGCGTTGGCGGGCCTGGCGGTCGGCGGGCCCTTGCCGCCCCGAACGGGTCCCGAATTCGCCGAGCAGGTCGACGGTCTGCTCGGCGGTCCAGACGAGCGAGCGCGGCAGCTCGCGGCGGAAGATCAGCATGTCGGCGACCAGCCAGGGCTTCAGCCCTTCGCGATAGAGGTGGCGATAGGCGGTCTTGGCCGAGACGATCTGCAGGATCGTGGTCCACTGGTCGCGGTCGAGCTTGCCGCCCACCTCCTGGCCTTCGGGCAGCAGCAGGTAATATTTGACGTCCAGCAGCCGCGCGGTGGCGTCGCCGCGCTCGATCATCGAGCCGAGGCGCATGAACCAATAGCCCTCGCTGCGCAGCATCCGCGCCAGCGCGCCCTCGAAACCGCGGGTCTCGGCCTTGAGATCCTCGACCAGATTGAGCGTCTGCTGGACGCCGCCGGGGCTGGTGCGCGACTGGATCATGAGCCAGGCGCGGTTGATCGCCTCCCAGACCTCGCGGGTGAGCGCGGTGCGCGCGGCGCGGGCATTGTCGCGCGCCTGCGCGATGCAGGAGCGGACCGAGCCGGAATTGTCGGGGCTGAGCGTCAGATAGCGGCGGGCGCCATAGCCGTCCTTGCCCAGATCGAGCGGCGGCGCGCCGACGACGCTGAGCGCGCTCGCCCAGGCCTGCTCGACATGGGCGTGGCCGCCCAGCGCGGCGAGGCGGATCGTCGCCTCGACGAGGCGGGTGTTGAACTCGGCCCGCTCCATGTAGCGGCCGATCCAGTAGAGGCTGGACGCGGTGCGCGAGAGCATCAGGCGCCGCCTTCCGCATCGGCTTCGGGCGCAAGGACGAAGCTGTCCTTGGTGCCGCCGCCCTGGCTGGAATTGACCACCAGCGAGCCCTTGCGGAGCGCCACTCTGGTGAGACCGCCTGGAACTGTTGTAACCCCATTGGCTCCTGTGAGCACGAATGGACGGAAATCGACGTGGCGCGGCGCCAAGCCGCTTTCCGTGTGAATGGGCACGGTCGACAGCGCCAGGGTCGGCTGGGCGATATAGCGTTCGGGCTCGGCCTTGAGGGCGCTGCGGAAGTCCTCGATTTCGGCCTTGGACGCGGTCGGGCCGACCAGCATGCCGTAGCCGCCCGAGCCGTCGACCAGCTTCACCACCAATTTGTCGAGATTGGCGAGCGTATGCTTCAGCGCCTGCGGATCGCGGCAGCGCAGGGTCTCGACATTGGGCAGCCTTGCCTCCTCGCCCGTATAATAACGCACGATCTCAGGCATGTAGGAATAGATCGCCTTGTCGTCGGCGATGCCGGTGCCGGGCGCGTTCACCAGGGTGACGTTGCCGGCGAGATAGGCGGCCATCAGCCCGGGCACGCCGAGCAGGCTGTCGGCGCGGAACACCAGCGGATCGAGGAAGGCGTCGTCGATCCGGCGAT
>DATINU010000235.1:0-2983 GCA_035473955.1 Allosphingosinicella sp. | reverse complement strand
TCGATGCAGCCGTTCCAGGTCACCGAAGTCTTGGCGACGTCGGTGCTGGTCGCGGCCAAAGTGGCGAGATTGGCGTTGAGCAGCGGCGCCGGCGTCCGGCCGCCATAGCTGTCGTCGTTCGCGTCGCTCGAATCGCTGTCGAGCGCAACCGAGACGGCGTTGCCGAGCTTGTACTGGCTGGTGTCGACGCTCGCCTGAATGAAGCTGTCGTTCGTGTACGTATAATAATAGGTCGTGGTCGTATCCGTGCGCAGCCTGCGGCAGCTCCGGTTCGTGCCGCTGGCGACCGGCGCGCCGGTCCAGCCGAACTCGCCGCCGGTGCCGCCCGTCGTCATTGAGTTGTCATAGGGAAAGGCGATCGTCCACGTGGCCGTCGGCGCCGGGCCGCCGCCGCTGAGCGGCGTGGTCGCGGTGAAGCCGGTGAAGGCCGTATTCTGGTTGAACTTGATGCAATTGGCCGAGCTGATCGCGGTCGTGGCCTGGCTCGCGGTGGTCGAGGTCTGCGGAGCGGAGCTGCCCCGATAATATTCCCAATAGGGCCCGTTCGGCGTGCTGGTCGAATTCTGCGTGTTATAATTGACCAGCCGCGTCTGATAGGGGACGCTGTCGCGCAGATAAGCGGGGTTCACGCCGCGGATCAGGCTGCCGACGTTCACCGTCGTCGAATAGGGCACGATGCCGTAGCGCATCCTGAGGCCGTTGGCGGCGAGCTGGTCCTGGATCGGCTTCAGCTCGTCGTAAAAGGCCATGACCGCGTCGCGCAGCGCCGTGATCTTCTGGCTGGCGGCGGGCACGCCGCTATTGTTGTTGACGTCCCAGGCCATCGAGCCGGTGACGTCGAGCACCAGCACGATATCGGTGTTCACGAAGTTCAGCGAGGCGTCGCAGGTCACGTTGAGCGGCAGCGAGCTGAAGCCGAACATCGACATGATCGTGGTCGGAATCCGCGTCGAAGCGGTGACCCGCACCGTGCCGGAGGTCGGCCGGGTGACGCTCGGCGTGACCGGATCGGTGCCGTAGGGCCCTTCGGTGTGCGCCGGATTGCCGCCCGCGGCGGGCGTCGTGGTCTGCGGGAAATTGTAATAGAAGAAGCGGCGGGCCTCGTCTCGGACCGCCGTGGTCAGCGTGTCGTTCTGCATGATCCGGCGGCCGGCCAAAGCGGCGGCGTCGCAGGCGTTCTGCAGGCGGGTCTTGGCCATATAGGCACGGCTCATGTCGACGCCGGAGCCGATCATCGCGGCGAGCGGCACCAGGGCCGCGCCGACGATGGCGAGCGTATTGCCGCGCGTGTCGCGCGCCAGCCTGGTCAGGAAGCCCCCGCCGCGACTCGCCGTCGCGGGCCCTTGCGCCCTCTTCCAACCGAACATCTGCTCTTCCTCCAGGGCCGCTTTACGGCTCTTCACGGAGGCGCTTTTGCCCGATTAAAGCTAATGTCCGCTCAAGCGAGAGGGTTACCGGCCGGTTAGTGATGTTTGCAGGCGGGCTGGCCCGGCGCGCGCGGGCCTCTTATGACGGGCCGATGCGCCGCCTGCTCCTCGCCTTCGCCGCCTTTCTCTCCGCCCAGCCGGGCTTCGCCCAGGAGCTGCCCGAGGGCCAGAGCGAGGCCGATTACGTTCGCTGGCTCGGCGACGATCCAGGCCGGCGCGGCCAGATTCTCTCGTTCGAAGCCTGGCAGGACGCGACCGGAGTCAGGAACGTGCTTCCGACCTGGCAGCTGGTCCGCACCGCCTCGATGTGGCGCGAATGCGGCGGCCAGCCGTTCGAAGTGCCGCCGTTCACCCTCTGGCCCGGCATGGTCGCCACTTTGCGCTTCATCCGCGATCATGTCCGCCCCGCGGTCGGCGAGGTCGAGGCGGTTTCCGGCTACCGCAATCCGGCGCTGAACCGCTGCGCCCGCGGCGCCGAGCGCAGCGCCCATCTCGATTTCTTCGCGCTCGATCTGATCCCGAAGGCGCCGCTCACCCGCCGGCAATTGTTCGAACGGCTCTGCCCGATGCACAGCCGCGACGGGGCGGCGGCCGATGCCGGCCTCGGCTTCTATCAATTCACCCGCTTCCACATCGATACGAAGAGCTTCCGGCGCTACGGATCGGCCGGTCCGCGAGGCAATGAAAGCCCCTGCGCCGTGCTCGAACGCGGCGAGGATCCCGAGGCGCCGCCGCTCCCGCCGCCGTTACCGGTCGTGACGGCGCCACCGGCTACGGTGCAACCCCCGCCCCCGCAGCCCTGAACCCGCCCCGCCGCGGTTACACGAAGCAGGTGATTTTTCGCTTACGCCTGCTACGCTGCCGGGATCGAAGGGAGGGCCTTACCGATGCCAGAAGCCAACATCCCCGACCTGGTCGCGATCACTCACGACCTGCGCACGGCGAACCGAATTCCCGAGATCGTGCTGTTCGGCGACCGGAACTTCAGGGGGTTCCAGTTCCGGAGCAACCTCAGCTATCCGCGGATCAGCTTCAGCGACACGATTTCCTCGTTCATCGTGATCGATGGCCTCTGGGAGTTCTTCAAGCACGAGGAATATCAGGGCAAGCTCGGCACGGGCACCAAACAATTCGGCGTCGGCTATTATCCGTGGGTCGAGGATGTCGGTATCCCGAACGACACCATTTCCGGCTTCCGCTGCGTTGGCTTCGCGCCCTAGCAAGCGTCTCGATGTGGCCGACCGGACGGCATTGCGAGCGTCAGATCGCGCGCATTTTGCCTCCCGTTCCGCAGCCCGTCCCGCCGGCGCCACAACCTGCCGTTCCGCCCCCGCATGAGGGGTTGGACTCCGGGGACGGGCTCCCTACCTCGCTGAAATGCGACAATTTATTTCTGCCGCCGCGATTGCGGCGACGCTCTTTCTCGTGCCCGGGGCAAGCCTCGGCGTCACCCAGGACCAGCCGCCGCAAGCGCCCGCGGCGCGTTTCGCCGCGCCCGAAATCGCGCCGCCGCCGCCGTTCGGCCTGCCGGGGCCCGAGGAGCATGTCCACACGAC
>DATINU010000234.1:0-6337 GCA_035473955.1 Allosphingosinicella sp. | reverse complement strand
CAAAATAGGCATTGGGAAAAGCAAACAGAATATGCAGATGCTTGGAATAAGGCAGGTACGACTAAACAGCCGCGACCGAGTGCATGGAAAGGGCCCGGCGGAAACGCCGGGTCCTTTCTTTTTGCGCGGGGCTTCGAAGGGAAAAGCGCCTATTCCCGTTAGGCCGATGCCGCCGCGGGACATGTGCATGTGTTGATGAGGAGCAGCGAGGCGAGGGAAACGCAGCCGCTTGCGCCGGGTGCGGCGGACGAGCGCGCGCTGATGGCGCGCGCCGGCACCGGCGACGCGGCGGCGTTCAACCGGATCGTCGGCCTGCACATGGCGATGGTCCATGGCCTCGCCTGGCGGATGCTCGGCGACGCGGCCGAAGCGGAGGATGTGGTGCAGGAATGCTTCGTGAAGCTCTGGGTCAACGCAAAGGGCTGGGCACCGTCGGGCGGCGGGCTCGGCGCGTGGTTGCGGCGCGTCGCGACCAACGCCTGTCTCGACCGGCTGCGCAAGCCTAAAGGGGTGAGCGACGCCGTGCTGGCTGAGCATGCAGACGAGACTCCGCCGGCCGATGCGGTGCTAGACGATGTGCGGCGGCGAGAAGCGGTGGCCGGCGCGATCCGGGCGCTGCCGGACCGGCAACGGGCGGCGATCGTGCTCACTTATTATGAAGGCGCGTCGAACGCCGAGGCGGCGACGATCCTGGGGCTGGGCGTGAAGGCGCTTGAATCGCTGCTGGTGCGGGCGCGGCAGGGCCTGACGCAGCAGCTCGCGCGGCAGGGCCTGATCGAAGGGGGCGCGGGATGAGCGCGGCGCTCGACCTCAGGCTGGATGCGTTGCTCGCCGAGCTGGTGCCACCGCCCGCGCCGGCCGGCCTCGCTGCGCGCATCGCCGCAGCGGTCGAGGAGCTGGCCCAGGAGCCCAATCTGGGTCGCGCGCGGCGCGCGACCGTAGGACGGGACCGGCGGGGCAAATGGCGGCGCGGGCTGGTGATCGGCGCCGGCGCGATCGGCCTCGCCTTCAGCGGCGCGGTCGCCGCGACTTTGGCCGGGGTGCCGCTGCCGGCCAAGGTCGAGGCGGTGATGGCGAAGCTGCCCCTGATCGGACACGAAAAATCCGAACCGGCGCCTGCGCCGCCGCGGCCGCGCCCGGTCCAGCGTGCCGAAGCACCGCCGGCGCTTGCGCCGAAGCCGCTGGAGGCCGATCCGGCGCAACTGCGCGAAGCCCGGCAGCTGCAGAGGCTCGCCACGATCCGGCACGCGGTCGCCGAGCGGCGGGCCGCGGGCCTACCGACACCGCGGGCGGACCGGATGGAGCGGAGGATCGAGCGCAGAATGGCATGGTGGCGTCAAGCGACGCCGGAGCAGCGGCAGCGCTTCCTGGAGCTGCGCCGCCAGCGGCAGGAGATGCGCCGGGCGCGGATCGAGGCGCGCCGCGCCGGCTTGCCACCGCCCGAGGTCGTCAGGCCATATTCGCAGGAGCCTTTGCCAACCCGGCGGATCGAAACCGGTCCGGTTTACGGGCCGGCCGATCCGCGCACCGGGCGGCGGCCGATCTCCCCCGACGATCAGGCGCAGCGGCTGCAGGAGCCGCGCATGCAGCGCCTTGAGCGGTCGCGCCAGCAAAGGCTGGAGCGACAGCAACAAGTGCCTGGGACCCGGCCTGTGCCCGCGCGGATTGCAAGGCCAGCGCCGGTGCGGCGCGAAGGATTGCGCCGCCCGGTCCGTTAGATCGGGCAAACAGTCAGTTCCGGCGCGGTCGCAATGCCCCCCAGGGCGGCCGCGGCGATGAAGGGCCCGGCACCCCCGCCGGGCCCTTTTCAGTGCAGATGCGCCTGGAAGAAAGCGAGCGTGCGCGCCCAGGCGGCTTCGGCCGCCTCGCGATTGTAGCGCACCGCCGAGCTGTCATTGTGAAAGGCGTGGTTGACGTTCGGATAGTCCTGAACCTCGACCGTCTTGTGCGCGGCCTGAAGCGCCGCGATCCAGGGCCGGGCGGTGTTGTTCACCCGGTCGTCGAGGCCCGCGAGGATGATCAGCATCGGCGCCTGCACGCGCGCCGCCTCGGCCGGGTCCGGCGCCGGGCCGTAGAATGGCACGGCGGCGGAGAGTGAGGGCCCCGCCGCCACGGCCAGCCGGTTCACAATCCCGCCGCCCCAGCAGAAGCCGACCGCGCCGACCTTGCGGGAGCCGCTTTCGGGCGAGCCCAGATAGCGGATGATGGCGGCGCCATCGGCGGTGATCTCGGCCATGTCGAGCTGGCCGATCATCGTGCGGGCGCGATCCTCGTCACCGGCGGGCGTGCCGCCTGCGGTGCTGAGGAAATCCGGCGCCACCGCCGAATAGCCGGCGACGGCGAGCCGGCGCGCGACATCTCGGATATGATCGTTGAGGCCACGATTTTCGTGGACGACGACGACCAGCGGCACCGTGCCGCCGCCTTGGGCGGGCGCGGCATTGTAAGCCTTGTATGTCCGGCCCGGGCGGACCTCCCATTCAATCTCGCGGGTGCGGATGCGGGCGTCGTCGGGCGCCACCTGCGGCGCGGTCTGGCCGTGACAGGCGATGCTCGAGAAGAGCAGGCTCGCCGCCGCGCCGCTGCCCGCGATTCGGGTGAGCTGCGCCATGAAATCGCGGCGATCCATGCCTTCATGGGTGAAGCGATCGTGCAGCGCGATCGCGGCACGGCGAATTTCGTCGTTCACGCGTCGTCTCCCGGCTGCTGCTGTTGCTCGGCGACCAGGGCGTCATCAATCTCGCGGGCGCGGATCGCGGCGGGGCGGGCCGAGAGCCGGCCGAAATAATCCTCGAAGCTCGGCCGTTTCGGGATCGTGCCGAACATCATTCCCCAGCCGATCTGCGAGCCGACATAGACGTCGGCGGCGGTGAACTGGTCGCCGCAGATATAGGGCCCCGGCCTGATCGCGAGGTCGAGCGCGTCGATTGCCGCGTCGAAGCTGCCATAGCCGACGAAGGCGCTCTTCTCGGGTGGGAAGGTCACCTCCAGCGCCTTGTTGGTCACCGCCGCCTCGACCGGACCGGCGGCGAAGAACATCCAGCGGTAATAGGGCCCACGCTTCAGATGGCCGGGCGGTGGGGCGAGCCCGGCATTGGGAAAGGTGTCGGCGAGATAGGCGCAGATCGCCGCGCCCTCCGTCACCACCACGTCGCGGTGCCTGATCGCAGGCACCTTGCCGAGCGGGTTGAGCGCCAGATAATCCGGAGCCTTCATCGTAGTGCCGTAATCGAGCAGCACCGTCTCATAAAGTTCGCCGACTTCTTCCAACATCCAGCGGATGATCCGCCCGCGCGACATCGGGTTGGTGTAGAAGGTGAGCTCGGTCATCAGGCAGCCTCCCGTCTGAGCGACGGGAGGCTATAACGCCTTAAGGACCGGCGCGGGAGTCCGCTTAAGCCTTCTCTTCGGGCTGATCGGCCTGCTTCGATTTGCCGGCGGCGGCTTTCTTCTTGCCCTTGGGCGGCTTGGGCGGAGCGGGGATGATCTCGAAGACCGGGCCATTGTCCTTGATGCGGACCTTGACCTCGCCGCCGTGGATCAGCTTGCCGAACAGCAATTCCTCGGCGAGCGGCTGCTTCACCTTCTCCTGCACGAGCCGGCCCATCGGCCGGGCGCCGTAGAGCCGGTCGTAGCCGCGCTCGGTCAGCCAGGCGCGAGCTTCGTCGTCCAGCTCGATATGGACGTTGCGGTCGGCGAGTTGCAGCTCGAGTTGCAGGATGAACTTGTCGACGACGCGGGCGACAACCTCGGTCGGCAGGTAGCCGAACGGCACGATCGCATCGAGCCGGTTGCGGAATTCCGGCGAGAACATCCTCTTCACCGCCTCGTCGCTGGCATCTTCCTTGGAGACGTTCCCGAAGCCGATGCCCTCGCTCGCCATGTCGGCGGCGCCGGCATTGGTGGTCATGATCAGGATGACGTTGCGGAAATCGACCGTCTTGCCGTGGTGATCGGTGAGCCGGCCATTGTCCATGATCTGGAGAAGGATGTTGAACAGATCCGGATGCGCCTTCTCGATCTCGTCGAGCAGGAGCACGCAATGCGGATTCTGGTCGACCGCGTCGGTGAGCAAGCCGCCCTGATCGAAGCCGACATAGCCCGGCGGCGCGCCGATCAGGCGCGAGACGCTGTGCCGCTCCATATATTCGCTCATGTCGAAGCGGTGCAGCGGGATGCCCATGATCGATGCGAGCTGGCGCGCGACTTCGGTCTTGCCGACGCCGGTCGGGCCGGAGAAAAGGTAGGAGCCGATCGGCTTGTCGGGATCGCGCAGCCCCGCCCGAGCGAGCTTGATTGCCGAGGCAAGCCGATTGATCGCATCGTCCTGGCCGAAGACGACGCGCTTCAGATCCTTGTCGAGATGCTCGAGCGCGCGCTTGTCGTCCGAAGAGACGCTCTTCGCCGGGATTCGAGCGATCGTGGAGATCACCGCCTCGATCTCCTTCACGGTGATCGTCTTCTTGCGCTTGGATGGCACGACCAGCATCTGCATCGCACCCACCTCGTCGATCACGTCGATCGCCTTGTCGGGGAGCTTGCGGTCGTTGATGTAGCGCGCGCTGAGCTCGACCGCGGCCTTGATCGCATCGGGCGTGTATTTCACCGAATGATGCTGCTCGAAGGCCGAGCGCAGGCCGGCGAGGATCTTCACCGTGTCCTCGACCGTCGGCTCGTTGATGTCGATCTTCTGGAAGCGCCGGAGCAGGGCCCGGTCCTTCTCGAAATGGTTGCGGAACTCCTTGTAGGTGGTCGAACCGATGCAGCGGATCGTCCCCGAAGAGAGCGCGGGCTTCAGCAGGTTCGAGGCATCCATCGCGCCGCCCGACGTGGCGCCGGCGCCGATCACCGTGTGGATCTCGTCGATGAAGAGAATGGCGTGGGGGAGCTTCTCCAGCTCGTTGACGACCGCCTTCAGTCGTTCCTCGAAATCGCCGCGATAGCGGGTGCCGGCGAGCAGCGCGCCCATGTCCAGCGAATAGATCACCGCGGGCTTCAACACCTCGGGCACATTGCCCTCGACGATGTTGCGCGCGAGCCCTTCCGCGATCGCGGTCTTGCCGACTCCGGGATCGCCCACATAAAGCGGATTGTTCTTCGAGCGGCGGCAGAGGATCTGCACGGTCCGGTCGACCTCCGGCCCGCGCCCGATCAGCGGATCGACGCGGCCGTCCTCGGCCTTTTCGTTGAGGTTGACGGTGAATTGCTTGAGGGCGGATTCGGGCTTCTTCTTGCCTTCCTCCTGCTTCTGCTCCTCGGCGCCCTTGACCTCGGTGGGCTGGGTGGAGGCATCGCCCTTGCCGACGCCGTGGGAGATGTAGGTGACCGCGTCGAGGCGGCTCATATCCTGCTGCTGGAGGAAATAGACGGCGTAGCTCTCGCGTTCGGAGAAGAGCGCGACGAGCACGTTGGCGCCGGTCACCTCGTCGCGCCCGGAGGACTGGACGTGGAGGATGGCGCGCTGGACGACGCGCTGGAAGCCGCTGGTCGGCGAGGGATCGGTGTCCGCCTCGACCTTCAGCGCCTCGAGCTCGTTGTCGAGATAGTGGCGCACCGCGTCGCGCAGCTCGCCGGTATTGACGCCGCAGGCCTCCATGACGCGGCCGGCATGCACGTCCTCGATCAGGGCGAGCAGCAGGTGCTCGAGCGTTGCATATTCGTGGCGGCGGCCGCTCGCTTCGGCCAGCGCATTGTGGAGGGTCTGTTCGAGCTCACGGGCAAAAGATGGCATTCAGGGCTCCTGCGGGCCGGGGATTGGGGTCCGGCCCCTCACGCAATATGTCGGAGGCCGAACGCGCTTCATCAAGGGCGTCCGCCGCCGCTTCATTTCTTGAATAGCTCGTCGGCGCTTGCGCGGAAGTTAACCGATGCGGCCAGCTTGGCCTTCACCCGGGCGATCTCCGCCTCGAGAATGGCGATGCGATTCTCCAGCTCCTCGACGGAAAACGGGTCCAGGTCCTGCTTCGTCAGCAGGGTCAGCGGATCGTCGGGCTTGTCCGGAAAAAGCTCGTCGAGGTCCATACGCGCCACACGTTGACCCGGACGGGCGCCAAGTCAATAAACCGCCATCTCATTTTGCGATGACAGGAGTCGGATGGCTGCCCTCCCGAACGAGATGGATGCGATCGATCCCGCCGCTCCCGGCGATCCCGAGGTGCTGGAAATCGTCCGCCGGCCGGTGCCCGCGCCGGGACCGGGCGAGGTGCTGATCAAGGTCGCCGCGGCGGGGGTGAACCGCCCCGATGTGCTGCAGCGGCGCGGCCTCTATCCGCCACCGCCGGGCGCGCCCTCGATCCCCGGCCTCGAAGTGGCGGGCGACGTGGTCGCGGCGGGGGAG
>DATINU010000233.1:0-2792 GCA_035473955.1 Allosphingosinicella sp. | reverse complement strand
GACCCTGTTCCTGCAGGGCGACGTCGCCCCGGGCTCGGCCAAGGACCCGCGCCGGGCCGAAATCGCCTCGCGCTATTGCGTGATCGCCATGGCCGGCGACCAGCTCGGTGACTTCTCGGACCTGTTCAACGCCCGTTCGCTCGCCGTGCCGGATCGCCGCCGCTACGCCACCACCCAGCCTTTCGCATCCCTGTGGGGCGGCGGCTGGTTCATTCTGTCCAATCCCGTCTACGGGCCGGGCCTGCGCGGCACGTTCGACGACGTCTTTCCGGCGGAGCGCCGCTGGTCCGACCCGCAGGGAGGAAATCGCTGATGCCTCGGGGCGGCGACCGGAATGTGATCCGTGCCCGCGAGGCGGGATGAGCGGGGGCGGCCGATGGCTGGCGGTGGGCGGCGGCCTCAGCCTCGTCGCCTCCCTGCTGCACCTCGCCTGCATCGTCGGGGGTCCGCGCTGGTATCGTGCGCTGGGCGCTGGCGAGGGGATGGCTCGGGCCGCGGAAAGGGGAGACTGGCGCGCCGCGGCGATCGCGGCCGGGATCGCGTTGGTGCTCGCGGCCGCGGCCGCTTATGCCTTTTCGGGGGCCGGCCTGATCGCTCGCCTGCCCCTGCTTCGGCTGGGGCTGGTGGTGATCAGCGCGGTCTATCTGCTGCGCGGGATGGTGCTGTTCATGCCTTCCGCGCTGCGAAGGCCGGATCTGACGACGACCTTCCTGGTCTGGTCGTCCCTCATTGTGCTCCTTTTCGGGCTGGTCCATGCGATCGGCACGTGGCGCGCATGGCACACGCTTTGAGGAAGAGGAATCGCTGATGCCCTGGGACCGTAACCAGATGGCCGCCCGCGCCGCCAAGGAGCTGCGCGACGGCTATTACGTCAATCTCGGCATCGGCATCCCGACGCTGGTCGCCAACAACATCCCGGACGGGATGGAGGTGACGCTGCAGAGCGAGAACGGAATGCTCGGCATCGGGCCGTTCCCTTATGAGGACGAGGTCGACGCCGACCTGATCAATGCCGGCAAGCAGACGATCAGCCAGCTCCCCTCCAGCTCCTATTTCTCCTCCTCCGACAGCTTCGCGATGATCCGGGGCGGCCATATCGATCTGACCGTGCTGGGTGCGATGGAGGTCGCGGAAAATGGCGACATCGCCAACTGGATGATCCCCGGCAAGATGATCAAGGGCATGGGCGGCGCCATGGACTTGGTCGCGGGGGTCAAGAAGATCATCGTGGTGATGGAGCATGTGTCCAAGAACGGCGATCCCAAGTTCATCCCGGCCTGCACGTTGCCGCTCACCGGCAAGAACGTGGTCGACATGATCGTGACCGATCTCGCCGTCTTCCACCGGCCCGATCACGACAGCCCGTTCAGGCTGATCGAGCTGGCGCCGGAGGTGACCGCGGAAGAGGTCGCGGCCAAGACGACTGCGCACTACGAAAGCTGAGCCATTGCGCGTCCTGCTGACCGGTTCGTCCGGCTGGCTCGGCCGGTTCCTCGCGCCGCGCCTGCGTGCCGCGGGATATCAGGTGGTCGGGCTCGACGTCGCGCCGGGCGCGGACACGAATGTGCTAGGCTCGGTGGCGGACAAAGCCCTGGTTGGCCGCGTCTTCGGCGAGCATGGCATCGAGGCCGTCATCCACGCCGGCGCGCTGCACAAGCCGGATATCGTCCGTTATCCCGAGAGCGCCTTTCACGCGGTCAATGTCGCGGGCACGCGCAACCTGCTCGAAGCGGCGGTGGCGGCGGGCAACGACCGCTTCCTATTCACCTCGACCACCTCGCTGATGATCTCCGAATCGATCCGGTCGGGGGCGCTTCCCGAGGCCGTCTGGCTGGACGAGGACTCGCCGCCCGCGCCGCGCAACATTTACGGTGTCACCAAGCTGGCCGCCGAGGCGCTCTGCCGCGAGTTCAACGGCGCGCACGGCATCGACATCGCGATCCTGCGCACGGGCCGCTTCTTTCCCGAGGAAGACGACACCCATCGCGCCCTTGCCGGCCCGAACACCAAGGCCAATGAGTTCCTCAACCGGCGGCTGACCGTCGAGGATGCCGCCGAGGCGCATCTCGTCGCGCTGGCGAAGGCGCCCGGTCTCGGCTGCGAGACCTTCATCCTTTCCGCGCCCCCGCCCTTCGCACGCGAAGATTGCGAAGCGCTGATGGTGGATGCCGCCGCCGTGATCGCGCGCTATTTCCCGGAGGCCGGCGCGCTTTACGCCGAAGCGGGCTGGTCGCTGCCCGCGCGGATCGACCGGATCTACGATCCCTCGAAGGCCGAACGCCTGCTCGGCTTCCGCTGCGGGACCGATTTCGCGGCGGTGCTGGCGGCGCTCGGGGCAGGGGAGGAATTGCCCTTCGCCCACGATCCCTCCTATGTCTCGCCCAAGGAAGTATGAGGAGACAGGGCATGCTGAAACGGACTCTCGCGATTGCCCTCGGCTGGGCCGCGCTCACGGGCATGCAGGCTCCGACGGTGCCGCCGCTCATGGAGATGTGGCGGCTCGATTGCGGCGAGGTGAACTTCACCGATTTCAACGCCTTCTTCTCCGACACCTCCGAATATCCCGCCGGGCCGAAACGGCTGGTGGCGAGCTGCTACCTGATCCGTCACGGCACCGATTACATGCTCTGGGATACGGGGCTCCCCGCCGGGCTGGTCGGCCATCCGAACAGCAACCCGGCGATGACCGCGTCGCTGCGCGCCTCGATCGTCGATCAGCTCCGGCAGATCGGGGTCCGCCCGGAGCAGGTGACGATCGTCGGCATCAGCCACTATCATTTCGATCATACCGG
>DATINU010000232.1:0-4865 GCA_035473955.1 Allosphingosinicella sp. | reverse complement strand
AGCGCGTGCTGGCGCAATTGGTCGCGGGTGATGAAACCCTGCTCGCCGAACATCCGCATCGCCATGGCGCCGCGCATCCGGTGCATCCGCGCGCCCCGCATGCCGGGGCCGCCCGGCCCGCGCATCCCGGGGCCTCCGGCCATGCGCTCGCCGCGCCGCGCCTGACGCTGCGCGCGGGCCTGGCTCATCTCCTCGCGGGTGATGCTGCCATTATGATCCGCATCGACACGATCGAAGACGCGGTTCGCGAGCTCGGTCCGGCGGCGCTCGCGCATCGCCTGGCCCTCTTCGCGGGTGAAGCGGCCGTCATTGTTCGCATCGAGCCGGGCGAAGCGCTGGTCGACGCGCTCGATCACTTGGGCGCGGGTGACGTCGGCATTGGGATCGGGCCGCTGGGGCGCGCCGCCCTGCACGGCAGCGAGGCTCGCGGCGACGAGGGCCGCGCCGGGCAGCAAGGTGATATGGATCATGGAAACTCCCTCCCTTCACTGGGATAACGCAAGAAAGCGCTTATCCCTTCGCCCTGTCGCCGAACTTTGCCCGCAACCCAGGAAAATTGTCTCGATTTGTCGCCGCCTCGCGGCGAAGCGCCCGCTCCGCGCGACCCGCGTGACGGTGTCGAGCTTGCGCGCGACCTGAAAGCGATGTTATCATATCCCAATGCGCCGCCTCCTGACGCTCTTCATGATTTTCACCCTGGTCGTCGCCAACGGCTCCGCCATTGCGGGCGCCATCTGCCGGCACGGAAGCCTGGCCGGCCATGAGGCCGCCAGAACAAGCGAGGACGCGCGTATCTCGGGGGTGGCGTCTACCGAGGAAACGGCGGACTCGGTCGCCTCGAAAAAAGGCGCCCTCGCCGTCGTCGGCGCGATTGCTTTTGTTGCCGACCTGTCGGCGGGCCCTCAGCTGAGTGTTCCGCTTGACCTGACCCGCCCTCTCGACCCGCAGATGGCCGCTGTCAGTCCGCTCGTGGGACGGTCCCTCGCTCCCTTGCTGGAGCCGCCCACCGCCTGAACCCGCATGCCCCCAAAGGGGCAGGCGGCACGGATCGAGCTATCGGCATCCGCCGTTGCGCCCGCGCGTGCAGCCTCTTCGGCCAGCCGGACCTCCGGATCTGAATTGCGCGCTCTTTGAAAGCGCGGACCCTGCCGAGACGGCAGGCGACAAACGGAACCCATATCATGCTTCGTTCAGCGCTTTTTGCCGGAGCCGCCGCTGCTCTGCTTCCAAATGCCGCGTTCGCCCAAGCCGCCGCGTCGGACGCGACCGCCCCGTCCGATGACGGCGCCGCCACGCAAAACCCGCCCGTCGTGGCGCCCCCCCCTCCGGCCGATTATCATGCGCCGGAGGAGCAGAATATCGTCGTCACCGGCTTCGCCCGCAGCCGCGCCGACATTCTGGGCGGCAATTCCGTCCTCTCCGGCGACGAATTGACCCGCGATATCCGCACCACGCTCGGCGAGACGCTTGCGCGTCAGCCCGGCGTCTCCGCCACCTCGTTCGGCCCCAACGCCTCGCGACCCGTTCTGCGCGGCTTTCAGGGTGATCGGGTGCGGATCCTGACCGACGGCATCGGCAGCCTCGACGCCTCCAGCGCCAGCGCCGATCATGCCGTGGCGATCAACCCGCTGACCGCCGACCGGATCGAGGTGTTGCGCGGCCCGGCGGCGTTGCTGTTCGGCTCCTCGGCGATCGGCGGCGTCGTCAACGTGATCGATTCGCGCATTCCCCGCCGCGTGCCGACTGAAGCGGTGCACGTCGACGGCCTTCTGACCTACGGCTCGGCCGCCGACGAGCGCTCGGCCAATGCGACGGTGGACGTGCCGTTGGGCGGCCATTTCGTGTTCCACGTCGACGGCAATTATTCCAAGACCGACGATCTCGAGATCGGCGGCTTCGTATTGACCCCCGCGCTCCGCGCCCAGGCCGCGGCCAGCGCCGACCCGGCGATCCGTGACCTCGCCAACCTGCGCGGCCGCCTGCCCAACAGCGCCGCGCGCAGCTGGGACATTGCCGGCGGCCTCGCCTGGATCGACGGCGAGAACAATGCGGGCTTCTCGGTCAGCCGCTACGACAGCCTCTATGGAGTGCCGATCCGCTTCTCGCTCGATCCGGCGATCGAAGCCGAGGCACCCAGGATCGACGTCAAGCAGACCAGGATCGACGGTCGTGCCGAAATCGCGCTCGGCGACGGCTTCCTCGATTCCCTCCGTCTGCGCGGCGGCTGGTCCGACTATCGCCATTTCGAATTGGAGGAGGACGGCGCGATCGGCACGCGCTTCTTCACCGACGGTTTCGAAGGCCGCGCCGAATTCCGCCAGAACCGCCGCGGCGGCTGGGGCGGCGGCTTCGGCGCGCAATATTTCGTCCGCGATGTCGTCATCGACGGCGCCGAGAAATTCCTGCCGCCCAACCTCTCCCGCCAGTTCGGCCTGTTCACCCTGCAGACGCTCGATCGCGGCGCCTTCAAGGCGGAAGCGGGCCTGCGTTACGAGCATAGCAGCCTTCGCGCCGACGCCGACGCGCAGATCGGTAACCCGGAGCTTCGCCGCGGTTTCGACGCGATCACCGCCTCGGCGGGCGCCAGCTACGGCCTGAATTCGGCCTGGCGAATCGGGATCAACGCCGCGCGGAGCGAGCGAGCACCCTCCGCCGAGGAATTGTTCGCCAACGGCCCGCATGCCGGCACGCAGAGCTTCGAGGTCGGCGATCCCGGCCTCGATACGGAGAAGAGTTGGGGCGTCGAGGCGACGCTCCGCCGCAGCGGCGATGCCTTCAGCTTCGGCGCTTCGATCTTCCAGACCTGGTTCGACGGCTATATCTACGAGACGCCGACCGGCGCGATCCAGGACGACCTCCCGGTCTTCCAATATTTCCAGGACGACGCCCGCTATTTCGGCGTCGAGTTCGAGGCTTCGGCCCGCGTCGCCGAGCTAGGGCGCTTCACGATCAACCTTGACGGCGTCGCTGATTATGTCCGCGCCACGATCGACGGCGCGGGCCCGGCCCCGCGCATTCCGCCGCTGCGCTTGCTCGGCGGGCTCGAAGCACAGTCCGACCGGTTCAACGGCCGCGTCGAGGTCGAATGGGTCAGCGACCAGGACCGGATCGCGGCCTTCGAAACGCCGAGCGACGGCTATACGATGGTGAACGCTACCCTCGCCTTCCACCCCTGGGGCCGCGACAACCGCAGCGCGATCATCCTGTCGGCCAACAACCTCTTCGATGTCGACGCGCGCCGCCACGCCAGCTTCCTCAAGGACTATGCACCGCTGCCGGGGCGGGACATCCGGCTCAGCGCCCGCTTCGCTTTCTGATTCAGTCAGCGATTCCAATGTGATTCAGTGATTCGTTCCGTCGCGCCCGTGGCACGGTCCGTCGTCTTCACGCTTCGATTAAGCTGACAGCAGGAACTGAATCCCTATGCCTTGGCGCCAAGGGCAATCGAGGTCGAACGAGGGGCGAATGACGAGCGGAAACGAGAGACGGGGACGCAAGGCGCGGCTGACCGCATTGGCGGCCATCCTGCTGGCGGGCTGCATCCCCGCGGCGCAATCGGCGCAATATGCCCCCCGCCCCGTGGCCAGCGCCAATGAATCGGCCCAGCGTATCCTGGAAGCCCAGGTCCGCGAACTGGGCCGCGCCTTCGAAGGCGAGGTCGGCATCGCCGTGCGCGAGATCGAGGGCGGCTGGGCGACAAGCTGGAACGGTGCCCGCTATTTCCCGCAGCAGAGCGTCAGCAAATTCTGGGTGGCGTTGACCGCCTTCTCGCAGATGGACGCCGGCATGCTTCGCCCGGACCAGAACGTCACCATCCGCCGCGAGGACGTTACTCTGTTTCACCAGCCGGTCGTCGCCGAGATCGGCGCGAACGGCTACACGACGACGCTCGACAACCTCATCTTCCGGGCGATGACGCAGAGCGACAATACCTGCAACGACGCTGTCCTGCGTAGCGTTGGGGGGCCGAACGCGGTCCGCGCGATGCTGAACCGCCACCGGCTCGACGGCGTCCGCTTCGGCCCGGGCGAGCGGCTGCTGCAGAGCGGGATCGCCGGCATGCAATGGCAGCCCGCTTTCTCGGTCGGCCGGAATTTCGAGGCGGCGCGCAGCGGCGTCCCCGCCGAGCGCCGGCGCAGCTCGTTCGAAGCCTATATCGCCGATCCGATCGACGGCGCGACCCCGGACGGCGTGGTCGCCGGCCTGTCGCGGCTCCAGCGCGGCGAATTGCTGTCGCCGCGCTCGACCCAGCGCATGCTTTCGATCATGTCGCAGTCGCGGACCGGGCCGCAGCGGCTGACCGGCGGGCTCGCGCCGGGCTGGTCGATCGCTCACAAGACCGGCACCGGCCAGATCCTCGGCGGCACCCAGGCGGGCTATAACGATATCGGCGTGCTGAGCGCGCCCGACGGGCGGCATTATGCGGTGGCGGTGATGATCGGCCGCACCTCGGTGCCCAACATCACCCGAATGCAGCTGATGCAGAACGTGACCCGCGCGGTGATCGCCTATCACGACGCCAACGCCCGCTCCGGGATCGGCCGCTACCGCCGCTAGCCGAAAGCGCGCTCACGCCCTAAGATGGCGCGATGGCGCGGCCGCAATCCCCCGATTACGACAAGCGCCGCGAGGCGATCCTCGCGGCGGCGGCGGAGCTTTATGCGAAGAAGGGCTTTTCCGGCGCCTCGGTGGCCGAGCTCGCCAGGGCCTGCCGCAGCTCGAAGTCGCTGATCTATCACTATTTCCCGTCCAAGGACGACGTCCTCTACGCGGTCATGGCCGATCATCTGGACGCCCTGACCGAGGCCGCCGAGGCGGCCTGCGCGAGCGGCAGCGCCGACGACAAGCTGAGGACGCTGACGGTG
>DATINU010000231.1:0-11207 GCA_035473955.1 Allosphingosinicella sp. | reverse complement strand
GCCGAGGACTGGGCCGAGCAGCAGGCGGTGCCGGACGGCTGCGTCGAGCTGATCCGCCGCCGCGCCGGCCGCTCGCGCTGGGGCGCGGCGCAGCCGAAGGCCTTCGCGGTCGGCCTGATCGAGCGGCCCGAGAGCTTCAGCATCAGCGGCGACGCGCGCTTCGAGGCGGTGCGGCTTTGGCCCTGGGCCTGGCAGCTGGTCAGCGACATTCCGTTGGCGACGATGCGCGGCCGCTGGATCGCTTATGACGGCCCCTTCGAAATCCCCGCCCATCCGGCGCTCGCCGCCACCGGCCGGGCGATCCTCGGCGCGGCGTCGGTGGCGGAAATGGGCGAGCGGACGGGGATGAGCCCGCGTGCGCTGCAGCGCTGGTTCGCGGCCCATGTTGGCCTGCCGCCGCGCCGCTATCTGCGCCTGCTTCGCTTCCACAAGGCGTTCGAACAGGTCCCCGGCGACGCGAGCCTCGCCGCCCATGCCGCCGAGCAGGGCTTCGCCGACCAGGCCCATATGGCCCGCGAGTTCCGCGAAATGGCCGGTGTCCCCGCCAAAAAGGCCCGCCGCAGCGCGCGCGGGCCTTTCCTCACCTAACGGCGCGGCCGCCTGAACCGGTAGACGAAGCGGTCCGTATTCCCCCGGATCGCCGGATCGAACACGCCCTTGGTATGATCGTCCGCCGGGTTGCGCAGCACGTCGGACGAGCCGACGAATTCGAAGCCCGCCCGCTCGAAATCGGCGCGGACCGTGGCCGGATCGATCCGGTGCAGGGCCTCGACCACGGCGCGGGTCTCGCCGCCTGCGTTGGCGACATGATCGATCACCAGGATCGAACCGCCCGGCTTCAGCGACTGGAAGACGGTGGCGAGGAACGCGGCCGGATCGACGCGCGGGAAGCGGAAGCGCGTGCTCTCCCAATAGGTGTCGTGATAGTTGAGGTTGATCACCGCGAAATCATAGGCGTTGGCCGGCAGCGTCAGGGCATCGCCCGGCGCCGCGAACCAGGACACGTTGGGCGTCCGCGTCTTGAGCTCGTTGAGCCCGGTGACCGAACGCTCGTTGAGGAAATTGGCCGGCTGCCACGCCGTCACCCGGCCCTCGGGGCCCACCGCGCGGCCCATGATTTCGGCGAAATAGCCGGAGCCGGTGAACAGGTCGAGCGCGCGGTCGCCGCGCTGCAGGCCGCCGAAGCTCAGCACCTCGGCGGGCTTGCGCCCCGCGTCCATCGCGACCGCGGCTTCGGGGCGCCCAGGCGCCGCGACGGCGGCCGCGGTGTCGGCGGGCACCGCCTGGGCGGCGGCAAGCGGCATGGTGAGGGCCGCGGCGAGGAGAAGGGCGCGCTTCAGCATCTTGGAAAATCCCCTGCAGGAATGAAGGCGCAACGAATACCAGCCGCGCCGCCCGCGCCCAAGCCCTTTCGACGGACCGCCTGCCCGCTTCGATCAGGCGGCGGCGCGGCGCTCCGCGGCCATGGCGGAAAGCACCCGCATCGCCTCGTGCGCCGAGAGCGCGGCGCCCTCCTGCCAGAAGACGACATAGGACAAATGCTCGCCGGCGAAGACGATCGGCCCTTCGGGACGAAGCAGCTCGTTATAGCGTTCGCCGCGCGGATTGGCCGCCCAATCCTGATGGACCGGCCCGACGCCCTCCGACCACGGCGTCAGTCCCCAGTTGACCGTCACCCCCTTGCTCAGCAGCCGTGATTTGCCCGGGTGCATCCGCTCGATCACCTGCCGGCAGAGCTGGAATCGGGCCTCGTGGCTCATCTCCATGAATTCCTGGAGGTGCGACCCGCCGGTCCAGCCCGCGACATAGGCCGCGACCAGCACACCGGTCGGGCTGTTCCAGCCGCCCGAGGGATAGAGCAGATTCTCGTTCGCCTGATCGGTCCAGCCAAGCCCGCCGTAAATCCCCTCTTCCTCCCAGAAACGCGGGCTTTCGAACGCGACCTTCGAGCTCGGCAGATAGGGCACGTCGGCGATCGCTGTCTTCTTCGCGGGCGAGAAATCGTTCGGGATTCGCGCGAGCAGGTTGAGCGGCAAAGTGCAGATGCAATAATCGGCCTCGGTCGCCCGCGCCCCCGGGCCGTGCTCGATCCTGACCCCTGCGCCCTGCCGCCTTATCGCGGTCACCGGGCTGTTCAGCCGGACCTTGTCGCGCACCTGCTCGTAAAGTGCATAAGCGATCCGGTCCATGCCACCCACCGGCTGGAACATCGGCGCCTGCTGGTCGAAAAACTCCTCGAACACCAAAGGCAGCCCCGCTCCCGGATTGCGCATCAGCTCGGGAAGGTTCAGCGCTTCCGCGGGCCGGCCATTACGGGTGTAGGCGCCCGGCAGCTCGGCATAACCCGATTGGCCGGCTGGCGTATATTCGCCATTCTGGTTCAGCTCGCCGTAAAAGGCGAGAAAGCCCTTCAGCCCTTCCCGGTCGGCCGCATTCAGCTCCTGATCGAGCGCATGCCGGTCGATCGCCTTGGACAGCAGCTCCGCAAAGCGCCCGCGCACCCCGTTCCGCACCTGCCGGTCGGTATAGACCTTGCCGCCAAAATCCCATTTCGCGGCGCGGTTCGAATTCACCATCACCTCGATCGGCACGTTCAGGCTTTTGGCGTAGCCGAGGATGGTCTCGTGCGCGGTCGGGATGCGCGCCGCGCCGGCGTTGAAATAATGGTCTCGTTCGAACGTGCAATGCTGGTCCTCGCGCCCCGTCTGCACGATCCGGTCGCCGGGCCGGATCGTCCAGACCCGCCCGCCGATCCGGTCCCGCGCCTCGAGCAATGTAACGTCCCAGCCCACCTGGCCCAGCTCATAGGCCGAAACCAGCCCGGAAATGCCGGCGCCGAGGATCACGACCTTGCGCCCCCGCCCGCTGCCGCGCGGCAGTTCGAAGGGCTCGGCATTGGCCGGCGCGTTCAGCAGCCCCAGCGCCTCCATGCCGAGATAGACGGCGCTGTAACCGCCGACCGCGCCGAGCCGCTCGAGGAAGCCGCGCCGGGTGAGGCTCATCGCGCGCTCCTTTCGGCCATGACGGGCGTCGCTGCGGTCACCTCGATCTCGACCAGCCAGCCGGGATCGACCAGTCCCGCCACCTGCATGGTCGATCGCGCGGGCCTCATCGGTTGCGCCTCGGTGCCGAAGAACTCGCGATAGGCGCCCATCATCCCGGCGAAATCCATCCGCGCCTGGCCGGGCGGCGCGACCAGGAAGACGCGCATCATCACCACGTCGCGCAGGCCCAGCCCATGCTGGCCGAGCTGCGCCTCGATCTTGCGGAGCACCGAGCGGGTCTGCGTCGCGGTGTCGCCGTAGCGCGCCGGGGACCCTGCCGGCGCACCGGCGTCGGCGGGATCGGGGACGGTGCCGCTGACATAGACGAGCCGGCTGTATTGCGGCAGCTCGACCGAGGCGGAGATCGGTGCTTCAGGAGGCCCGAGCCGACGCAGCTCCTGAGCCGTGGCGGAGCCTGACACCATGATCGCGAGCAGGATGAAATGGCGCATCGTTCCCCCCTTATCGAGCGAAGCTAGCGCCATTGCCGGGCCCCGTCATTTTTAAATTCGGCCAATCACGAACTTGCTTCGACGAAGTGCGCGCCGGGAGATTCCTCTGCGGCGCCTCGGACAAAGCCTCGTCCGGAATCGCGGGCCGGAGCCAGCATTCTCCTTCGGGCGGCGGGCGACAAGCCTTTTTTAAGCGCTGCTCCTTAGGCTGATCGCTCCAGGGGGAGACGACGATGCGGAGCATCCTGTTCGGAATGGCGGCCTGCGCGACGGGCGGCGCGGCCTGGTGGGCGGGGAGCCCTGGGCCGGACTTCGATCGCGTCATCGACCGTTCGCCGATGAGCGTCTACGCCGCCTTCTCCGCGCTCGGCCAGGAAGGCTCGATGACCGAGGAGGCCGGCGACGGCAAGACCCGGCTGACCCGGCGGATCACCAAGGTGACGGGGGAATCGCTGAAGCTCGAAATGCTGGTCGACGATCGCGTCGTGATGGAGGCCGAGCTGCACTTCGCGCCGGGACCGGACGGGCGCGGGACGCGCATGACCGGCGAGTTCGACGTCAACGCCTCCGCCGTCGGCTCGGCCTTCGAGACGGAAGCCGGGGTCGCGCTCTCGCTCATCCCCGATTCCTATTTCGACAACCAGTTCGCGCAGCTGATGGACGAGATGGCCGACGATGTGGAGGCGGGCCGCCGGCTCGATCCGCTCGGCCTGGCCGATGCCGGGGTGCGGCGCCAGCAGCTCTCCAGCCCGACCAGCGTCGAAGGGCGCCGCGCCACAATGCGGTCGCAGCAGCGCGAAGCCTCGGCGCCGAGCGCGGCGGCGCGGCCGATGGTGGATCCGAACCAGGTGGCGCGCCAGCATGTGCGCAGCAACGGCGGATCCGCTGGTTCGTACCGGCCGCCGGGCTATTAGCGAGGAGGTTTGGTGGGTGCCCGCGGGCGCTTGCCCGAGCCTGGCCGGCCCCAAAACAAAATGGGAGCTGGCATTGCTGCCAGCCCCCACTTGTCCTGGGTCCGAACTGCCGCGCCGGTGAGGGCTTGGCGTCTTTCCCAAGCTGTGGGCTTGTCCCTTCGAAGCAAGCTTCCAAGAGGGCCCGGTCGGGTTCCGGCCGAGGTCTTGCGACCCCGGTCGGTTCCCTTTCGCGGTCCGTTCGCCCGAAAGCGCCGGTCTCCGCAGGAGAATTGAAAAAAGTGGGATCGGCTTGCGCCTCACGCTTCTTTTTCAAATCCCCGAACCATCGCTTCAGTGGCCTGCGCTCCGAAGAGCACCGCCCGCTTCCGCGGTGGCCGCGTTTCCGAACTTTGTTCCTTGCGGAACGCCGCTCCTCATCGCGAAATGCCAATCTGCCGCTCCGGACCGATTCGCACCAGCGGAATCTTGGCGATTCAGCCTGTGGATAACGGGGATATCGTGGATAAGTGGCGCGATCTGAACCGCCCCAAAAAATAACCGACCGTCACGGCGCCCTTTTTAGGGGTCGCTGCGACGGCCGGCCTCCTCTGACACCCCTGTCCTATGCGGCTTTCCCGAATCGATCTGTGGCATTTCCCACATTCGCGCGAAAATCGTCCGGCGCGCGCTTAGAGCCGGGAGAGCAGCTCCGCCTTCTTCGCCTCATAATCCTCGGCGGTGATCAGCCCCTGCTCGCGAAGCTGCTTGAGCTGCGCCAGCCGTTCGGCGAGATCGCCGCCACCGCGCGGCGCTCCCACGGCGGCGTCGCGGACGACGGCATCGGCCTCGCTCCGCTGCATCGTTTCGGAGACGCGGGCGAGGATGTCCTGCACGCCGGCCGGCGCCGCAATGCGCACTGCCGCCATCGTCCGCTCGTAGCGGCGGCGCAGCAGCGGCCGGAGGACGAAGCCGATGAGCAGGAAGAAGAGCGCCGAATAGACGAGGAAGCTCACCCCGATCGCCTTCATGGTCACGTCCTCGCGCGCACCCTTCGCCCCACCCGCGACGCAATAGATGGTGCGTTCGACGCCCTGCTGGCCGGGCCGGTAGGAATAGGAGGTCGAGACGTAATCGATCGTGCCCGAGCAGATCGCCGGATTGGCGACGAAGGTGATGGGCGGATAGATCGCCATCCCCGCGGTCGAGACCATCAGGCCGGCGAAGAGCGCGACCGGCAGGACGATGCAGCCGAGGCTGTTGAACCCGAGATCGTTCCCCCGCGCGGCCATCGCCCGAGCGCCCCGTTCAGACCGCGCCGACGGCGCGGGCGAAGGCGAGGCTGTCGAACATCTCCATGAAACGCGTCACCCGGCCATTCTCGAAATGCCAGATGTCGACCTTGGGCGTGTCGACCTCGTTACCGGTCTCGCGGTGGCGCCAGGCGCAGCGGCCGACCATCACCACGTCGTCGCCGTCGGCAATGAACTGATAGACGTCGAAATAGAGCATCTCCCAGTCGCGCGGCACGGCGGCGAAATAGTCGGCGGCGCGCTCCCGGCTGAGGTGCGAGCCGGCGATTTCGCTCGGCATTTCGTCGCTGAGCACGGAGCGCATCTCGACCTGCGCGTCGAGCAGCTCGATCACCTCGTCCGCGCAATGGCCCTTGGTCTCGCTCCAGCGCGCATAGACGCGCTCGAGCGCGGCGACGTTGGGATTGTTGTGGGTAGGCATGCACGCGTCTCCCCGCTGAAGCGGCGAAGAATAACAGAAGTCGCGGCCGAGTCGAAAGGAGGCTTGCTGGACGCGCCGCGAGCGATAAGCCGAGGCGCGAAGGGAGCCATGGTCGAGCGGCTGCCCCTCTGAGCGGTCAATAGCGCGGCAGATTGCGGTAGTGGGCCGGGTGTGGCGGGCCCATCAGATCGTCATCGCGCTCGGGGCGGCGGAACAGGCGGCGCAGGATGAGGAAGCCGAGCAAGGCGATCAGCCCCCACGCCCAGCGGGGCAGCGAGGCAAAGGAGAAACCATCGAAGGCGTTGCCGAGCCGGTCCAGCAGGCCTGGACCAGAGGGCGCGGCGTCTTCGGCGGCGGCTGGCTTGTCAGGCGTGGCCGCAGCCGTGCCGGCCGGGGATGGCGCGGGGCTGGCGTCGGCGGGAGGCGGCAGGGCTGGGCGCATCGCCAGCGCGGCGAGCTCGCCGGCAGCGTCCGGGCGTATATCGGGCAGACAGCGCAGGATCTCGGATCCCAAGCCCGTGGGAAGGCCGGCAGCCCCCAAAGCGGGCAGCGCCGAGGGCGCGCGACTCGAAACGAAGCCATCGACGGCGCAACTGCACAGCTGCTCGATCTGATCCGGGTTGGCACGGCTGGCCTCGCCGAGCTGGCTGGTACAGCGCGCGATCGCGGCGCTGCGGTAGCGGGTCTGCTCCGGATTGAAGGCGCCAGGCTTCGCCGCCAGCGGCGCGGCGAGCAGGACAAGGCTCAGGAGGGCGAAACGGCGAAGGATCATGGCGCGGCGCGACGATAGCAGGGTGCGGGCGGGCGGCAAAGTTGACAAAGTTGACGCCTGGACGCGGCTTTGCCGGGCAGCGGCCCGCATCGGGGCGGGCGGCGCCTGAAAATCCGACAGCGTGGCGCGCGGGCTGATTCGAACATGGTCCATCCCGAGTCTAGATCAGGCGAAATCCTACATTGCAACAGGGCGCGGGCCCTGCGCGGAACCCGCGCGCCCCTGGAGCGTCGGGCCCGGCAGAGGAGACGGACCATGGCCCTCCGCGCGATCGCGCTCAATTGCAGCCTGAAGAGCGAGCAGGGCGACGAGGCCAGCTCGACCGACCGGATGATCGGCCTGATCGCCGGGGCGCTGGGCAAGCTGGACGTGCGGTTCGACGGCACGATCCGGCTCGCCGATCACGACGTGAAGCCGGGCGTGACTTCCGACGAGGGCAACGGCGATGCCTGGCCGGCCTTGCGCAAGCGGATTTTGGCGGCCGACATCTTGATCTTCGGCACGCCGATCTGGATGGGCCAGATGTCAAGCCTCGCCAAGCGCGTGTGCGAGCGGATGGACGCCTTCCTTTCCGAGACCGACGCGGCGGGGCGGATGCCGAGCTACGGCAAAATCGTGCTGATCGCGGTGGTCGGGAACGAGGACGGCGCGCACAACGTGACCGCGCAACTCGGCCAGGCTTTGGTGGATGTCGGCTGGACGCTGCCGCCGTCGCCGACCTGCTACTGGGTTGGCGAAGCCATGGGCAAGGTGGACTTCAAGGACCTGAAGCGGGTGCCCGCCAAGGTGAGCGAAACGGTGAAGATGGCGGCGGCGAGCGCGGCGCATCTGGCGGCGCTGCTCAAGGCCGAGCCTTATCCGGGGATTGCCTAAAAGTGCGAACGAAGCACGACGGAGAGGAGATTGCGATGCGACATTCAATCCTGTTCCTGCTGACGCCGCTGCTGGCTGCGGCCGCTGTCGCACCCGTCACCGGCGCCGCTGCGGCGGAGGCGAGGCGGGCGGCGCTGCCCGCGGTCACCGGCCTGCGCTACGGCGAGGCGCGGACGCGGCTGATCCGCGCCGGCTGGCGGCCGGCCGAGCAGCCGGTCGTGCCCGGCAATCCCGATCTCGCCTCCGGCAACGGGCCCTATTTCCTGGCGCGCGGCTATCGCGAACTGGTCGCCTGCGCCGGCACCGGGCTCGCCCCGTGCCGCTTCGCCTTCCGCAATGCCGGACGGATGCTCGTCGTGGTCACCGCAGGGGAGGGCGCCGAGGCGCGGGTGCGCAGCGCGCGCATCGAGCCCGGCGGGCGGGATTGATCGGCGCGCGCATCGAGCCCGGCGGGCGGGATTGATCGGCGCGCGCGGCCTTGCCCGCTGTCGCGCTGGCCGGCTGTCGCAGCCGGACGCGCGCCTAGTCGGCGAGTGAGGCCGGAACGGTGGCGCCGTTGGCGGCCAGCTGCTCCATCACCTTGCGGTGGAGCCAGATGTTCATCTCGGCGCTGCCGTCGAGCGCACCCGTATAACCGAGCTCGGTCGCCAGCGCCTTGCGGTTGTCGAGGCTCGAGTCGAGATCGAGCAGCTTCATCAGATCGACGATCGAGCTCTTCCAGTTGAGCCCCTGCCCGCCCTTCGCCTGCTCCCGGGCGGTCAGCGCCGCCTCGACGTCGACGCCGCCCAGCGCCGCGCCCGCGCCGCCCGATTGCGCCGCCGCACCGGCGGCCGACTGGGATTGCGCGGCCGCGTCGAGCACCGCCTGGTTGATCATCTCGAACACGCTCATCGCCGTCCTCCTCGGGATATGATGCAGGGATAACGGCCATAGCCGCCGGCGGTTGCAAAGCCCATAGCGCCGGCCGGAACGGGCTTCCGCCGGGCCGCCCCGGAGGCTATTTCGAAGGGGGCGCGACTCACCAGCAGGAGGGGCAGATATGAACGCCTTCAACGCCGTCCGTTTCAAGGTGAAGCCGGGGCGCGAGCAGGACTTCCTGGATGCGCACAAGGGCGTCGGCACCGATTGGCCCGGGCTCATCCATGCGCACATCATCGACGCGGGCGAAGGACGCTATTGCATCATCGCCGAATGGGAGGACATGGCCGCGCTGGCGGGCGCGCGGGCGCAGATGGTCGCGACGCTGGACAGCTTCCGCGACACCTTGGAGGAGCTGGGGCCCGGGCTCGGGCTGACCGATCCGGTTTCGGGGCCGGTGGTGCTGGCGCTCAAATAGCGGCCGGCGCGGCCGCTTCCGGCTCGGCGAGCAGGGCGGCCTCCCGTTCGGCGGCCTTCCTTTCCTCGGTGGCGACGCGCTGGCGGGTGGTCCGGCTGATGCGGGCGGCCATGATGTCCCAGGCCGCAGCCGAGCGCAGGCAGCGCTCGCGGACATTGGCGAGGTTGGATTCGTCCGCCTGGAGCCGCGCCTCATCGGCGCGCTCGCGATAGAAGAGCTCGGTCACCGCCATGAAGGCCGCCTTTCGATTGACGCGCTGCCGGGAGCGCGGAAGCTGTCCGGGCGGGGCCGGCGCGTCACCGGCCGGCCCCGCCTGGGCCCTCCCCTCCGGAAAAACCGGAAGGGAGGCTTGGGTCTTCAGGCGCTCTGCAGGTTGGTCGCGCTGGTCTTGCCGCGCTGGTCGGTTTCCAGCTCGTAGGAGACGCGCTGATCCTGGTTGAGCGTGGCCATGCCGGCCTTTTCGACCGCGCTGATATGGACGAAGGCGTCGTTGCCGCCGCCCTCGGGCGCGATGAAGCCATAGCCTTTGGCGGCGTTGAAGAATTTGACGGTGCCGATGGGCATGAGAATAGTCCTTTCTGGCGGGCCCGGCCGGAATTGGCGGGCCCAATCTGGGTTAGAGGTTGCGAAAAAGGGCCGCGGCGCCGAGGCGCGGACGGAATGCAGGCGATCGTTTGGAGGCGATAAGACTGCTCCCTTGAGCGTAGTAAGCGGGAGCGATGAAGTCTCTCAGCCACCGGCATGCTCACAAGTGGGTGGGAGCCGGCGATGGCGGTCGTATAGCACGGATGGGGGCTGGAGCCTAATTCCGTGCTCGGGATCGATCCGGTGCCGTTATGATTTTGCAAGCGCCCGCCGGGAGTCGTATAGCAGGACGGGGCGCGCGACGGGGGAGACTCGGGACATGGGCGACATGGGACCGACCACGATATTTCTGATCGGCGGCGTCGCGGCGGTTCTCGCGGCCGCGGTCGGCGGCGGCATGAAGGCCTTCGGCGTCGAGATTCCCTTGCTCGCCAAGCCGAGGCAGCAGGCGTTCGGCCTGATCGTCGGCGTCTGTCTGATCGCCCTGGGCCTGGCCAATGACGGCTGGTTCAGCGGCCCGCGCGGGTCGCCGGAAACCAATATGGCGCAAGCCAATGCCGCGCAGGCCGACGCGCCGGCGAGGAATGAGGCCGGGGCCGCCGGCAACGCCGCTGCTCCGGCGGCGATCCCCGCCCCCGGCTCGTCCGGGGAGGGACCGACCGGGGCCGCCCTGCTCGCGGCGGCGGGCAGCGACGATCTCGAGGGCGTCCGGCGAAATCTGACGCCCACCACGTTCACGGCGCGCGCGCCCCAGGGCATGAACGCGCTGATGATCGCCGCCGACAAATGCCGGATGGGGATCGCCCGCTACATCCTCGGCTCCGGAATGATCGATCGCAACGCGATCAACGCCCGCAACGAGTTCGGAGACACGGCGCTCGACATCGCCCGCGGGACGGACAGCGACCTGCGCGAGCAAGGCGTGGCGAACCGGCCCCGCTGCGCGCCGTTGATCCCCGTGCTCGCGACTTACGCGCACTAGGCAGCGGCGGGCGCGGCGGCGCTCATTCGGGCGGCAATACCCAGCGGATCGTGGCCTGGGCGTGGCCGGCGATGGCGGCGCCGCGGGCGTCGCGGGCCGGCGCGTAGCGGGCGCGCGAGCGCATGATCCGGCAGGCGGTGACCCGGCCGTCCGCTCCGACATCGAGGGTGAAGGCCACCCTTCCCTGCTCCTCATTGCGGATCGCCGCGGCGGGATAATCGTCCGGCGAGAGATAATCGGCCAGGTTCGTAAGCGGGCGCGGCGTCCCCGGCGACGGCGGCGGGACCGCGCCGGGCCGCGACACTTCGGAGAGCGGCGCGCCCCGGCATTCGGTCACCGCCTCGTCCTGCTTGCGCATGGCCAGGTCGGCGTCGCGGAGCTGCGCGCGCAGGCCGGCATCATTGTCCGTCAGCAGCCGGTCGGCGACGCAGGCGCAGAGCGGCTCGAGCTCGCCGGGCGAGACCGCCGGCGCGTTCGCCAGGCTGGACCGGCAATAATCGTTCGCGAAGCCGCGAAACCGCTCCCGATCGATGCCCCGG
>DATINU010000230.1:0-2044 GCA_035473955.1 Allosphingosinicella sp. | reverse complement strand
CAGGGGCTTGCGGGCCAGGAAGAGGGCGAATGCGCCCAGCACCATCGAAACCGTGCCCGGCCGCTGCTTCACCGCGTTCAGCGCGCCGTCGGCCATGTCGGCGCCTTTCTCCTTCACGCCATCCCAGGCCTCTTCCGCGAGATTGCCCGGCTTGAGGCGCGTCTGCACAGCCGCCAGCGTGCTCTCGAAGCGGCCGCGGGCGCGGACGGATTCGCGTTTGGCCGTCTCGATCTCCGCCAGGCTCATGGACGCCGCCTCATGACTCGCTGCCGCGGGCGATTGCCTCACGCTCGCCCTCGTCGCTGGTGAGGCCTTTCAGCTCGGCCCAGCCCCAGCGGACCAGCAGGTAACCACCCACGAGCAGCGGCACGCCGACCGCGAGCCCGGCCCACATCGCCCCGATCCGCGCGGCGAGGCTGAGCACGGTGCCCATCACCACCGCGGTCGTCGAGATGATCATGAAGAACCAGCCGGCGGCGAGCGCGACCAGCGACTTGCGCGCCCTCAACGCGCGATAGCGGGCGATCGCCTTGTAGAGATCGAGCTCGGCATCCGCATAAGCGCGGCCGTCCTCGATCAGGCGCGCGACCAGCGCGCCGATCGCCTCGTCCCTCGGATCCCCGCCCGGCGCGTTCAAATCAGGCTCCGCTGTCGTCGTTCGACGCTCTGAGGCGTTCGCGGCCGAGGATGCGCGCATCCTCCACACCCGTCTTCAGCACCCGCATCAGCGCGAAGCCGGCGACGGCGGCGATGCCGATCGCGACCATCGGGCTCTTGCGGACAAAATCCTTCGCGTCGCCCATGATGTCGTCGACGCTCTTGTCGCGGACCTTGCCGGCGAAGTTCGAGACCGCATCCGCCGCCTTGTGGGCGTAACGGCCGTAATCCTCGCCGAGGCGCTCATCGACCGACCTGGCGGCGTCGCCGAGCACGCCGCCGAACTCGTCCAGCAGGCCCGAGGCGCGGCCCTTGCCGTCGTCGGCATAGGTGCGCAGCTTATCACCGGCCTGGCCGCGGAGCGTCGAGACCTGGTCGCGGACCTGGGTTACCAGCCCCTCGGCCGCGCTGTCCTCGCGCCGGGCGGCGATGGCGGCCGATGCGGCGGCAATCACCTTGTCGGTACCTTCGGGAAGCTCGGGATCGCGACGGGGCATTTGACTATCTCCTAAACTGCAAAGCTGACGGGCCCTGTTTCCCTCCTGAAACACCCGCTGGCCGGGTCCGTTCCGGGCGGCGGGCAGGAAAGTTGCAAGCGCGTCGGCGGGCCGATATGCGGCCCACGACCCATATGGTCTTTCCACTCGATTTTCACAACGGGGCCGCAACGAATGACCGCCATTTCCCGCGTCCACGGCCGCCAGATTCTCGACAGCCGCGGCAACCCCACGGTCGAGGTCGAGGTCCGGCTCGAAGACGGCAGCTGCGGACGCGCCGCAGTCCCTTCCGGCGCGTCGACAGGCGCACACGAGGCGGTCGAGAAGCGGGACGGCGACAAGGCGCGCTGGCTGGGCAAGGGCGTCGGCCAAGCGGTCGCCGCGGTGGACGGCGAGATCGCGGCGCGGGTCAAGGGCATGGCCGTGGAGGATCAGGCCGCGCTCGACGCGGCCTTGATCGACCTTGACGGTACCGAAAACAAGTCGCGGCTGGGCGCCAATGCGATCCTCGGCGTCAGCCTCGCCTCGGCCAAGGCGGCGGCGGCGGCGAAGGGGATGCCGCTCTATCGCTCGGTCGGCGGGGACGGGGCGGTGACCCTGCCGGTGCCGATGATGAACATCCTGAACGGCGGCGCCCATGCCGACAGCAACGTCGACTTCCAGGAATTCATGGTGATGCCGGTGGGCGCGGAGCGGTTCAGCGATGCGCTGCGCTGGGGTGTGGAAGTCTTCCACACGCTGAAGGGCGTGCTGAAGAAGAAGGGCTACAACACGGCGGTGGGCGATGAGGGCGGTTTCGCGCCATCACTCAAGTCGAACTCCGAAGCGATTGACGTCATTCTCGAGGCGATTTCGCTGGCCGGGTACAAGCCTGGCGATGAAATCGCGAT
>DATINU010000229.1:0-8064 GCA_035473955.1 Allosphingosinicella sp. | reverse complement strand
GACCCAGCCGGCGAGCCGGCCGCGCTCCTCATGCTTCAAAAGTTTCGAGCAGAGCATCGGCGCGAGGCTGAGCGCGAAGAAGCCCGAAAAGGCGACCGCGCCGATCATCGCCGCGGCGAGCTCGCGGAACAGGAGACCGGTCTGGCCGGCGATGAACATGATCGGCACGAAGACCGCGCAAACCACCATCGTCGTCGAAAGCACCGCGAAGCCGACCTGCCGGGCGCCGTTGAACGAGGCGGCGAGCGGCGCCTCCCCCTCCTCGATCCGGTGGTAGATATTTTCGAGCACGACGATCGCGTCGTCGACGACGATACCGATCGACAAAACGAGCGCGAGCAATGTCAGCAGGTTGATCGAGAAGCCCACCGCCCAGAGCACGGCGAAGCTCGCCATCAGGCAAAGGGGCACGGTGATTGCGGGAATCAGCGTCGCGCGCCAGCTGCCGAGGAACAAGTAGATGACGAGCACGACGAGCACGGCCGCCTCGGCCAGCGTCACCCAGACCTTCTCGATCGCCCGCTCGATGAACTGGGATTCATCGGAACCGACGGTGATCTCCATCCCCTCGGGCAGGTTCGGGCGAACCTGCTCGGCCATGTCCTTGGCCGCCTGGGCGACGGCGAGCGTGTTCGCGCCCGACTGGCGAATGATGGCGAGACCGACCGCCGGATTGCCGTTCAGCCGGAAGGCGCTGTAGGGATTTTCCGGCCCGCGCTCGACCCGGGAGACGTCGCCGAGACGGACGAGATAGCCGTCACTGCCGCGGCCGATGACGAGCTGGCGGAACTGCTCGGGCGTGGCGAAGGGCCGGTCGACGCGCAAGGTGACGTTCTGCTGCGCCGATTCCAGCCGCCCGGCGGGCAGCTCGACATTCTGCGTCCGCAGCGAGTTTTCGATGTCGGCGGGGGTGAGGCCGTAGGCGGCGAGCCGTTCGGGCCGCATCCAGATCCGCATCGCCGGGCGCGCTTCGCCCCCGATGAAGACCCGCGCGACCCCGTCGATCGAGGAAAAGCGGTCGACCAGATTGCGGTCCACCCAGTCGCTGAGCTGCAGCGGCGTCCAGCCGGGCTTGGAGACGACCAGGAACATGATCGGCGAGGCATCGGCATCGACCTTGCGCACCACCGGCGCGTCGATCTCCTGCGGCAGTTGGGACGAGGCGGCGCCGACCCGGTCGCGGACGTCGTTGGCGGCGCTGTCGATATTGCGGCCCGGGGCGAATTCGATGGTGATCTCGGACTGGCCGTCGCGCGAACGCGAGGTGATCGTCTGCAACCCCTCGAGACCGGCCAGATTCTCCTCGAGCACCTGGGTGATCCGCGTCTCCACGACATTGGCGGCGGCGCCGATATAGGAGGTCTGTACTGAGACGACCGGCGGATCGACATCCGGATATTCGCGTACCGAAAGACCGAAGAAGCCGACGATTCCGACCACCGCGATCAGGATCGCGACCACCGCCGCGAAAACCGGCCGCCTGACCGAGAGATCGGAGAGCTTCACGAGGCCCTAGCCGCCCTGACGGCGGGGCTGCTGGCCCTGCGCACGTTGCCCCTGCCGCCCGCCTTCCACGCGGACCTGCATCCCGTCGGCGACCTTCACCACGCCCTCGGTCACCACCCGCTCGCCGTTCCTCAGGCCCTGCAGGATCTCGATCCGCCCGTCCAGGCGCAACCCGGTCCGCACCGGCCGCCGCCGCGCGTGGCCGCCCTGATCGAGCACGTAGACGAAGCGCTGATCGCCCTCGCCGATCACCGCCAGTTCGGGCACCGACAGCGCGACGCGCGGCGCATTCTCGATGCCGACATTGAGCATCATGCCGGGCCTGAGCAGCCGCTCGGGATTGGCCAGCCGCGCCCGGATCGTGACCGCGCGGGTATTCGGATCGACCACGGTGTCGATCGTGTGGATGGTGCCGTTGAACGGCCGGTCGGGATAGGCGGCGGCGCGCGCCTGGATGGTAAGACCCGGACGGATCGTGGCGAGCATCGTCTCGGGCACGGTGAAATCGAGCTTGATCGTGTTGATGTCGCTGATCGTGACGATCGCCGTGCCCTGGCTGGCGATCGCGCCGACCGAGATGTTGCGCAGGCTCACCCAGCCCGAGAAAGGCGCCCGGATGACCCGCTCGCCGATCTCGGCCCGCATCCCCTGCGCCTGCGCCCGCGCCGCGGCGGCACCGGCCACCCTGGCATCATAGTCGGCCCGCGTCGCAAACCCGCGATTCTTGAGCTGCTCGACCCGCTGCAATTGCTGCTGGGTCTCGCGCTCGCGCGCCTGAATCTCGCGGAGCTCGGCGGTCTGCTGCGCCTGCTGGAGCACGGCAACCACCTGCCCGCGCTGCACGAAGCTGCCGTCGTCGAAATTGAGGCGCACGATCCGCTCGGTGACCGGGGCGGAAAGCGTGACCTGCTCGTTGGCGACGGCGGTGCCGACCGCGTCGATCCGGTCGACGAAGCGCATCTCCCGAGCCGCCTCGGCCTTGACCAGCGGCGCCTGCTTCTCCCGTCCCTTGTCCGCCCCGCCCCCGCAAGCCGCGAGCGCCGCAATAAGGCCGAACGAAAAGAGCAACCGATTCAGCATGCGTTGGCTCAATGCCCAAAAATCCACGCTTGTCGAGAGAGCGAGTGTATCAAATCGTCTCAGGCGCGTTCCCGTTCCGCGCCGCGAGCAGGAACTCGACATTGCCTTCCGGCCCGGTGATCGGGCTCTCGGTGACGCCCTCGATCGTCCAGCCGCGGCTCTCCAGCCAGGCCGCCGCGGCATCGCAAACCCTTTGGCGCACCGCAAGATCGCGCACCACGCCGCCCTTGCCGATCTCGCTCCGCTCCGCCTCGAACTGCGGCTTCACCAGCGCGATCAGCCGCCCGCCGGGCCTCGCGAAACTCAAAGCCGCGTCCAACACCTTGGCAAGGCTGATGAAGCTCGCATCGCAGACCAGGATATCCACCGGCTCGGGAACGACCGCGTCCGTCAGGTAGCGCGCATTCACCTGCTCGTGGACGACGACGCGCGGGTCTTGCCTCAGCTTCCAGGCAAGCTGATTGGTGCCGACATCCACCGCATACACCTTCGCCGCGCCCTTTTGCAGCAGCACGTCGGTAAAGCCGCCGGTCGAGCTGCCCACGTCCAGGGCCACCGCGCCGCTCACGTCCCAGCCGAAATGATGCAGCGCATGCGCAAGCTTGATCCCGCCGCGCGATACCCAGGGATGGTCCTTGCCCCGCACCGCCAGCGGCGCGTCTTCCGGCAGTGCCTGCCCGGCTTTCTCGATCTTCCGCTCGCCCGTGAAAACCAGCCCGGCCAGGATCAGCGCCTGCGCCTTCGCGCGGCTCTCGGCGAGACCGCGATCGACGAGCAGCTGATCCGCGCGCGCTTTCACCGCTTCGAGAGGCGCGGCGGCGCGTGGCGGCTGAACGCCTCGGCCAGCTCCCGGAAGCCACGGTCCGTGCCGCCGACGTTGAGGGCGACGTCGCCATAGCCGAGGAGCGTGTTCAGCCCGAGGAGGAAGCCGCCTGCGGTCGATCGCGGAAAGCGCGCCGGATCCTCGAGTTCGAGACAGATGAATTCCTGCGCTCGCACCGAGCGGTGCGCATAAGCGAGGATCGCGGACCAGGGGATGGTCTCACGGGACCATTGCCGGAAGAGCACGCCATGCTCGTCGATCACGATTTGCTCCGATTGCCCCGCGAGCCGGCGCAAGCCGACCAGGGCGCAGAGTCCGAAGAAGACCACGCAGAGCCAGCCGAGCCATTCCCGGCCCGGTCGCGGCGGTTGCCCGAACAGTCCCGCAACCCAAAGGCCCGCGACGACGAACAGCAAAGCGCCGCCGACGATAAGACCGAGCCGCCAGATGGATTTGCGGGCGACGAACCGCTCGGCCATGTCAGGCCCGCGCTCCCTCCACCACGCCGGCGCTGTTGTGCCGCAACGCCTTCAGCACGGTATCGACGATGGCGTCGGCATCGAGGCCCGCCTCGGCATATTGCTTCTCCGGCTTGTCCTGATCCTGGAAGGTGTCGGGCAGCCGCATGGTGCGCAGCTTCAGGCCGGCGTCGATCAGCCCGGCGTCGCTGGCGAGGGTGAGGACGTGGGCGCCAAGGCCGCCGATCGCCGCCTCCTCGACCGTCACCGCGACTTCGTGCGTGGTCAGCAGGCGCCGGATCAATTCCTCGTCGAGCGGCTTGGCGAACCTGAGGTCCGCGACCGTCACCGAAAGGCCCTTGCCCTCGAGCGTATCGGCCGCCTTCAGCGCCTCGGCCAGCCTGGTGCCGAGGGACAAGATCGCCACCTTCTTGCCCTCGCGGACGATCCGTCCCTTGCCGATCTCCAGAAGCTCCGGCGTCTGGGGGAGCGGCACGCCGACGCCGTTGCCGCGCGGATAGCGGACCGCGATCGGGCCGCTGTCATGCTCGGCCATCGTATAGACCATATGCGCGAGCTCGGCCTCATCGGCGGCGGCCATCACCACGAAATTGGGCAAGGTCGCGAGATAGGTGACGTCGAAGCTGCCGGCATGGGTCGCCCCGTCCGCGCCGACCAGGCCGGCGCGGTCGATCGCGAAGCGCACCGGCAGATTCTGGATCGCCACGTCGTGGACGACCTGATCGTAGGCGCGCTGCAGGAAGGTCGAATAGATCGCGCAGAAGGGCCGCATGCCCTGCGCCGCCAGCCCCGCCGCGAAGGTCACGGCATGCTGCTCGGCGATCCCCACGTCGAAGGCGCGGTCCGGATGCGCGGCGGCGAACCTGTAGACGCCGGTGCCGGACGGCATCGCCGCGGTGATCGCGCAAATCCTGGGGTCGGTTTCGGCGAGCTTCGCCAGCGTTTCGCCGAACACGTTCTGATAGGCGGGCGGGCCGCCTCCGGCGCCCTTGTCCTGTTTGCCGGTGACGACGTCGAACTTGACGACGCCGTGATATTTGTCGGCCGCCGCCTCGGCGGGCGCATAGCCCTTGCCCTTCTTGGTGACGACGTGGACCAGCATCGGCCCTTCCTCGGCGTCGCGGACATTTTCGAGGATCTTCACCAGCCGCTCGACATTGTGGCCGTCGACCGGGCCGACATAATAGAAGCCGAGCTCCTCGAAGAGCGTGCCGCCGGTCCAGAAGCCGCGCGAATATTCCTCCCAGCGCCGGGCCATGACGTGCAGCCGTTTCGGCAGCTTGCGCGCGACCTTCTGGGCGATCCGCCTGAGCGTCAGATATTTGCCCGAAGAGACCAGCCGCGCCAAATAGTGCGAGAGCCCGCCGACCGGGGGCGCGATCGACATGTCGTTGTCGTTGAGGATCACGACCAGCCGGTTGCCCGCGACGCCTGCATTGTTCATCGCCTCATAGGCCATGCCGGCCGACATCGCGCCGTCGCCGATCACCGCGATCGCCTTGCCCGGCGCGTCCGACAGCTTGTTCGCCACGGCAAAGCCGAGCGCCGCCGAGATCGAGGTCGAGCTGTGCGCCGCCCCGAACGGATCATATTCGCTCTCGCTTCGCCTCGTGAAGCCGGACAGGCCGTCGCCCATTCGCAGCGTCCGGATCCGGTCGCGGCGCCCGGTGACGATCTTGTGCGGATAGCATTGATGGCCGACGTCCCAGACCAGCCGGTCGCGCGGCGTATCGAACACATAATGGATGGCGACGGTCAGCTCGACCACGCCCAGCCCGGCCCCCAAATGCCCGCCCGTCACGGACACCGCCGAGATCGTCTCCGCGCGCAACTCGTCGGCGAGCTGCCGCAGGTCTTCGCGCTTCAGCTTGCGGATGTCGGCGGGCGTCTCGACCGTGTCGAGGAGCGGCGTTTCGGGACGGTCACTCATGGCGGCGCGTGTAGACTTGTCGGGCGGCGCTGTCGAATGTTGATCCGGCCCGGAGGGCGTGCGAACCCGTCCCCGGGGGCGAATGCGAGCCCGCGAATGTTCCGAATGTTCGCGGTCGCCATGGCAGCGTTACGGGTCGATGTTATGCCACCCCGAAAAGTGGTTTGCGGAAGGCAGCGGCTCATCGCCCCCGCTCCGGGCCGAGGTTGGGATGCTCCTGTTTCATCCGCGGGTCTGGCGCAGATGAAATCCAATTTTTCAAGTCTCGTGCAAGCCCTTTGGGGACGGCCGAACGACGCGCCTCCGACTGGAGTCACGCTCAGGGCCTATTCCCCGCCGCAATCGGCGCAGAGTCCGCGCACCTCGATCACCGGCCGGTCCGGCGCGAAGCCCGCCGCCACCGCCGCGGCGCGGACGCCGCCGGTGATCTTGTCGTCGTCGAGATGCTTGGTCTGCCCGCAATTGTCGCAGATCAGGAAGATGCAGTCGTGCAGGCAATCGGGATGGTCGTTGACGATATAGGCGTTCGCGCTCTCGACCCGCCGCGAAAGATTGGCGCCGACGAAGAGGTCGAGAATCCGGTAGACGCTGTTCGCCGCGACCCGGCGGCCCTGCACGGTCGAAACCTTGTCGGCGATGTCGTAGGCGCTGGCGGGCTTGTCGAAGCTTGCCAGCGCGTCGAACACGGCGGCGCGCATCGGCGTCCATTGCTCGCCGGAACGCTCCATCGTCGCCTGCGCGGCCCGCTTCAGCGCGGCGCCCTGGTGGCTGTGATGTTCGTGATCGCCCATGGCGCGGATGTAATCGCTCGGAGACGGTGTAACAAGACGCCCGCGAGGGGCGTGGTCAGATCACCGCCCGCCGGTTGAGATCGTGGCCGAGCGCGAGGATCAGCACGCCCAGCATCGAATAGAGCATCTCGCCGCTGCTGTGATCGAGGGTCAGCGCGCCGGCCATGACGCCGAGGCCGAGGCTGCCGATCGCGGCCGGCATCATGAAGCCGTGCTGGCGGACGCCGCGTCCCAACCCAAAGCCGCCGAGCAGCAGCGCGATGGTGAGCCCCGCCTCATGGAAGATCGGATCGAGCAGGATCCCGCCCGCGGCGGAAAGCATGGTCAGCAGCACCGCGCTGGCGACGCAATGGACGAGGCAAAGCCCCGACAGGCCGATGGCCAGCCGGTCGAGCATCCCGGACCTGATCGCATTCTGCAGCACGCGGACGAATCTCTCCTGACCCGGTCTCTATAGGCATGGCCGCGCCGAGTTACAATATAACAACCCGCGCTTTTTCGCGGCGTTGGCAAAGGCGGCGCGCTTCGCCATAGGCGGCGCATGTTCGCCCGCCCCGCCGCGCCCGCTCCGCGCCCCGCCGCCATCGCCGGCTGGCTCGGCGTCGTCGCCGCGCTCGTGTTCCTGATGATCGTGGTCGGAGGCGTCACGCGGCTCACCGAATCCGGCCTCTCGATGGTCCGCTGGGAGCCCATTTCGGGCGCGATCCCGCCGCTCGGCGAAACCGCCTGGCAGGCCGAATTCGACCATTACAAGGAAACCCCGCAATATCAGCAGCTGAACCGCGGCATGACGCTCGACGATTTCAAGACGATCTTCTTCTGGGAATATGTGCACCGGCTGCTCGGCCGGCTGATCGGCCTCGCCTTCGCTTTGCCGCTCGCCTGGTTCGCGTGGCGCCGCGCGATCCCGCAAGGCTATGGCTGGAAGCTGGGCGGTCTCCTGGGGTTGGGCGCGCTGCAGGGCGCGATCGGCTGGTGGATGGTCGCCTCGGGCCTCGTCGACCGGCCCGACGTCAGCCATATCCGGCTCGCCGTCCATCTGCTCACCGCCTTGCTGATCTTCGCCTGCCTGATCTGGGTCTCGCTCGATCTGCGCGCGCTCGCCCGCGATCCGGCGGCGCGGTCCGCGCGGCTGCCGATGCTCGCGTCCTGGGCGCTCAGCCTGCTCTTCGTGCAATATCTGTTCGGCGCCTATGTCGCGGGGCTCGACGCCGGCTATGCCTTCAACAGCTGGCCGAAAATGGGCGACGAATGGTTCCCGGCCGCGACCCCGATGTTCGCTTCCTTCCTGCGCAATTTCGTCGACAATCCGATCGTCGTGCAGTTCGTCCACCGCTGGCTGGCCTTCCTGGTCGCCGGCTTCGCGATCTGGCTTGGCCTGCGCGCCTGGCTGAATGGCTTCCGGATGGACGGCGGCCTGCTGATCGGCGCGGTCTGGGCGCAGATCCTGCTCGG
>DATINU010000228.1:0-2209 GCA_035473955.1 Allosphingosinicella sp. | reverse complement strand
GCTACAAGATCCTGAAGGGGCAGCTGCCCGAGCTGATCCTCGACGCCAATGATTATCCGGAGGCCGTCGCGCTGCCGATCACCGGCGCGCTTCCCGTCGGCTCGCACCTCAACGTGCCGCTGCGGCTTTCGAACGGCAGCGTTTATGGCAGCTTCTGCTGCCTCAGCCACGTGCCGGACCGGACGTTGACCGAGCGCGACTTGCTCACCATGCGCGCTTTCGCCGATCTCGCCGCGGGCCAGATCGAGCGGCAATTGGGCGACGATGAGGAGCAGCAGCAGCAGGTCGCGCGGATCACCCAGGTGATCGAGCAGGACCGGATCGCGATGGTCTACCAGCCGATCCATCGATTGAGCGACGGCCGCCCGGTCGGCGTCGAGGCGCTGGCCCGCTTCCCGGACCAGGCCACGCGCACGCCGGACAAATGGTTCGCCGAGGCGGCGCGGATCGGGCTTGGCACCGAACTCGAATTGCTCGCCGTCCGCCAGGCGATCCGCGGCCTGCCTTTCATCCCCGTCGAGCTCTACGTTGCGCTCAACGTTTCGCCCGCGACCGCTTTGTCGCCCGAACTCGAGAAGATCGTCGCCGCCGCGCCCGCGGGGCGTCTGGTCGTCGAGGTCACCGAGCACAGCAAGGTCGCCGATCAGGCAGCGCTTCATGAAGCGCTCGAGCGGCTGCGGCGCCATGCGAAGATCGCGATCGACGATGTCGGCGCCGGCTATTCGGGACTCCGCCGTATCCTCGATCTCAGACCCGATATCCTGAAGCTCGACATGAGTCTCACCCGCGACGTCGATTCCGATCCCGCCCGCGCCGCGCTCGCCCGGGCGCTCGTCACCTTCGCCGACGGCATCGGCTGCCGGATCGTTGCCGAGGGGATCGAGACGGAAGGCGAGATGCGCTCGTTGCGCTCGCTCGGCGTCGGCTTCGGCCAGGGCTGGCATTTCAGCCGCCCCATGCCCTCGGTCGCGGTCCAGCAATTCCTGCTCGGCGCGGGCAAGGCCGCGGAAGCCCCCGCGCCGCCGCGTCCCGCGCACGTCCGCCGCACTGCCTGACGTCGCTTGGCGCCGGGGGCGCCGGGGCCTATATGCGCGCCATGTCGGTCAGGCCCTGGAGAGACATCGTTCGCCGCCCCTCGCGGCAGATCATGGTCGGGAGCGTTCCCGTCGGCGGGGACGCGCCCGTCACCGTCCAGACCATGACCAATACGCCGACCCCCGACGTGAATGCCACTATCGATCAGATCCGCCGCTGCGAGGAGGCGGGCGCCGACATCGTCCGCGTCTCCTGTCCCGACGCCGAGAGCACGGCCGCGCTGAAGCAGATCGTCCGCGCGGCGCGGGTGCCGATCGTCGCCGACATCCATTTCCACTACAAGCGCGCGCTCGAGGCGGCCGATGCGGGCGCCGCTTGCCTCAGGATCAACCCCGGCAATATCGGCTCGGCGGAGCGGGTGCGCGAGGTGGTGAACGCGGCCAAGGCGAACGGCTGCTCGATGCGGATCGGAGTCAATGCCGGCAGCCTCGAAAAGGATTTGCTCGAAAAATATGGCGAGCCCTGCCCCGAGGCGCTCGTGGAGAGCGCGCTCGACCATATCCGGATCCTCGAAGACCATGATTTCCGCGACTATAAGGTGGCGGTGAAGGCGTCGGACGTCTTCCTCGCCGTCGCCGCCTATCACCAGCTCGCCGACGCGGTGGATTGCCCGCTGCACCTCGGCATCACCGAGGCCGGCGGCCTGCGCGGCGGGACGGTGAAGAGCGCGATCGGGATCGGCTCGCTCCTCTGGGCCGGGATCGGCGACACGATCCGCGTCTCCCTCTCCGCCGAACCCGAGGAAGAGGTCCGGGTCGGCTACGAGATTCTGAAGAGCCTCGGCATCCGCAACCGGGGCGTGCGGGTCGTCTCCTGCCCGAGCTGTTCGCGGCAGGGCTTCGATGTGATCCGCACCGTCGAAAAACTCGAGGAAAGGCTGCAGCATATCCGCACCCCGATGTCGCTCTCCGTGCTCGGCTGCGTGGTCAACGGCCCGGGCGAGGCCCGCGAGACCGATATCGGCATCACCGGCGGCGGCCAGGGCAAGCACATGGTCTACCTCTCCGGCGTCACCGACCACCATGTCCGCGACGAGGAGATGATCGACCATATCGTGAGGCTGGTCGAAGCGAAGGCGGCGGAGATCGAGGCGGCGTCGGAAGCCGTCCCGGAC
>DATINU010000227.1:0-3631 GCA_035473955.1 Allosphingosinicella sp. | reverse complement strand
CGCCGAGACGCTGGGCACGAGCCGCGAGGAGATGATCGAGGCGCTGCATTCGGGCAAGGCCAAGTACAGCACGATCTTCAATTATCCGACGCTGACCTGGGCGGATATCGGCGCGATCGGCTGGCTGGTCGACGGCGCCGCGATCATGAACCAGGTGCCGCTGCAGCGCACCTCCTACGGCCCCTATGCCCGCGCCATGGTCCGCGTCTGCAAGGAGGAAAGCTTCCACCAGCGCCAGGGCTATGAGATCATGATGCACCTCGCCGCCGGCACCGCCGAGCAGAAAAGGATGGCGCAGGACGCGCTGAACCGCTGGTGGTGGCCGAGCCTGATGATGTTCGGTCCGACCGACGACAATTCGCCCAACACCGAGCAGTCGATGCGCTGGCGGATCAAGCGCGACACCAATGACGAGCTCCGCCAGAAGTTCGTCGACATCACCAAGCCGCAGGCCGACGCGATCGGGCTGACCGTGCCCGATCCCGATCTCGCCTGGAACGAGGCGAAGGGCGGCTACGATTATGGCGCGGTCGATTGGGAAGAATTCTACGCGGTCGTGAAAGGCGAGGGCCCGGTCGGGAAGGAGCGGATCAAGGCCCGTCGCGACGCCTGGGAGCAAAATGCCTGGGTCCGCGAGGCGGCCGTCGCTTATGCGGAGAAGCGGGCGATGAAAGCGGAGGCGGCATGATGCCCATGGCGACCGCGAACATTGGGACCATTCGCCGATGAGCAAGGACTGGCCGCTCTGGGAAGTGTTCGTCCGCGCCAAGGGCGGGATGGCGCACCGGCATGTCGGCTCGGTGCACGCGCCCGATGCCGAAATCGCCCTCCGCCACGCCCGCGACACCTATACGCGGCGGATGGAAGGCGTGAGCCTCTGGGTGGTCCCCTCGGCTCAGATCACCGCCTCCGATCCGTCGGACGATGGCGCGATGTTCGAGCCGGCGGAAGACAAGATCTACCGCCATCCGACCTTCTACGACATCCCGGACGGGATCACCCACATCTGATGGCGGCCGATAACGTCCTGTTCGATTATCTGCTGCGGCTCGGCGACGACAGCCTGATCCTCGGCCAGCGGCTCGGCGAATGGTGCGGCCACGCGCCGAGCGTCGAGGTCGATTTGAGCCTCGCCAATATGGGGCTCGACCTGATCGGGCAGGCGACCCATTTCCTGAACGCGGCCGGCGAGGCCGAAGGGCAGGGGCGGGACGGCGACGCGCTCGCCTTCCGCCGCGACGTGCTCGATTTCCGCAACTGCTGGCTGGTCGAGCAGCCGAACGGCGATTTCGCCCAGACCATGGCCCGGCAATTCCTCTTTTCGACCTGGCAGAAGATGCTGTTCGATCATCTGACCGCCTCCGCGAACGAGACCATCGCCGCCGTTGCCGCCAAGGCCGTGAAGGAAGTCAGCTACCACGCCGAATTGAGTGCCGAGTGGGTGATCCGGCTCGGCGACGGCACCGAAGAGAGCCGGCGGCGGATGAGCGACGGCCTCGAATGGCACTGGCGCTTCGTCCCCGAGCTGTTCGAGATGGACGAGATCGCGACCGAGGCGGCATCGCGCGGCACCGGCGCGGACGTTGCCAGGTTCCGTGCCGATTACGATGCGCGGATCGCCGCCGTGCTGGCCGAAGCGACGCTGGAGGCGCCGAAGGACCAGCGTCCGATCCTCGGCGGCCGCCGCGGCCATCATGGCGAGCATCTGGGGCATATCCTGGCGGTGATGCAGTATCTGCCCCGCACCTATCCGGAGGCGACATGGTAGCGGTGGTCGATACCGACGCGCTCTGGCAGGTGCTGGAAAGCGTGCCCGATCCGGAGATTCCGGCCGTCTCGGTGGTCGATCTCGGCATCGTCCGCGCGGTCACGCCGGCGCGGGTCACGATCACGCCGACCTATACCGGCTGCCCGGCCACCCAGGTGATCGAACGCGACGTTCGCGACGCGCTCGACGCGGCCGGGTTCCGCGATGTCGCGATCCAGACCGTGCTGTCGCCGCCCTGGACCACCGACTGGATCACCGAAAGCGGCAAGACGAAACTCCACGCCTACGGGATCGCGCCGCCAAGTTCTTCGAAGACCGCGATCTGCCCGCAATGCGGCTCGGCCGAGACCGAGGAGTTGAGCCGCTTCGGCTCGACCCCGTGCAAGGCGCAGTGGCGCTGCCGCGCCTGCCTCGAGCCGTTCGACCGGTTCAAATGTCATTGAACCCCAAAATCGTCATGCCGGACGATCGGGTTTCACGCGCATGAGCGTGTCCTTCCACATGCTCGAAGTCGCCGAGGTGGTCGACGAGACGAACGAGGCCCGCTCGATCCGCTTCGCCGTCCCGGAAGCGCTGCGCGAGACCTTCAAATTCAAGCCTGGTCAGCATTTGACGCTCAAAGCTGAGATTGCGGGCGAGGAGTTGCGCCGCAATTATTCGCTCTGCGTGGCACCGCAGGACGGGCAGGTGACGGTCACCGTCAAGCGGATCGCCGGCGGCGCCTTCTCGAACTGGGCGAACGATAATCTGCTGCCCGGCATGGCGATCGAGGTGATGCCGCCGCACGGCAGCTTCACCTGGGAGTTCTCGCCCGGCGCGGCCAATCATTATGTCGGTTTCGCCGGCGGTTCGGGGATCACCCCGGTCATCTCGCTCCTGAAGACGGCTTTGCTGACCGAGCCGGAGAGCCGCTTCACGCTCTTCTACGGCAATCGGGACAGCAGTTCGATCATCTTCCTGGAAGCGCTGGCTCAGCTCAAAAACCGTTTCATGGATAGGTTGCAAGTCCATCATTTCCTTGCCGAAGAGGCGGAGGAGTTCGCGCTTTTCAACGGCATGCTCGATCGCGCCAAATGCGACGATATCCTTGAAACCCTGATCGATCCCGCCGAAGTCGCCGCCTTCTTCATCTGCGGTCCCGGCCCGATGATGGACGCGGCCGAGGAGGCACTGAAGGCGAGGGGCGTCGCCTCCGACCGGATCCACCTCGAGCGCTTTACCGCCGATCGCCCGCCCGAGGCGATGCAGGCGCAGCTCGAGGCGATGTCGCGCGAGGCGGCCGGACTGCAGATGCTGGTGACGCTCGACGGCCGCAAGCGCCGCGTCGCTTTCGATGCGGCGGCGGGCAACATCCTCGATTCCGCCCGTGCCGCCGGCCTGCCCGCGCCCTTCGCCTGCAAGGCCGGCGTTTGCGCGACCTGCCGGGCCCGGGTCGTCTCGGGCGAGGTGGAGATGGCGGCGCGCTACGGCCTGACGGACGAGGAAGTGGCGGCGGGCTATGTGCTCACTTGCCAGTCGGTGCCCAAAGGCGCCGACGTGGAGCTCGATTACGACGCCTGAGGGGTCACGCCCCGCTGCATGATCTCGACCACGCGCAGCGCCAGCGCCTCGGGCATGAACGGGCCCGCCGGATCGAACCAGGTGTGGGTCCAGTTGATCATCCCGAAGAACAGCATCGTGTTCACCCGCGCGCCGCCGCCGGGCGCGATTTCGGCGATCACCGCTTCCGCCGCGGCGATGATCCGTCTCTGCTTGGCGACGACGTCGGCCCGGCGCGCGGGGGGCAGGCTGACCAGTTCGTTGAGCAGCACCTTGTGATGATTCTGCGCGCTCGCATAGAGCCGCATGAACGCCACCGTCAGC
>DATINU010000226.1:0-7438 GCA_035473955.1 Allosphingosinicella sp. | reverse complement strand
GCCCGCAGCAGGCCCGCCGGCTGGCGACCTGGACGCGCGCCGACTTGCTCACCTACGTCAACAGCCTGGCGCCGGTCGGCAGCACCTATCATGACATCGGCATGATCTGGGGCGCGCGCCTGATCTCCACCGGCGGCGTCTTCTCCGACGCCTGCGAGACCTACCATGGCATGCCCTGCACCCGCCACGTCATCTTCATGACCGACGGCCAGATGGACACCGACAACGCGATCTACGAGGCCTATGGCGTCGAGCGGCTGGACATGCGGGTGAGCGGCATGTCGGCCCCGTCCGAGGCGGAGTTGAACGGCCGCCACGCCGCGCGCTTCCGGCTGATGTGCGCGGCGACCAAGAGCATGGGCGTTTCGATCTGGGTGATCGCGTTCGGCACCTCGCTGAGCGCCGACCTTTCGGCCTGCGCCAGCAACGCGAACCAGGCCTTCACCATCTCGAACCGCGACGCGCTGATCGCCAAATTCCGGGAGATCGGCAACCAGATCGGCGCGCTGAGGCTGACCCAATGAGCCGGCGCTCTCTCTTCCGCCGGCTCGGCCGGGACGCACGCGGCGCGACGATCATCGAGTTCGCGATCATCCTGCCGGTGCTCTCCCTGATGCTCATGGGCACGTTCGATCTGGGCTACCGTTCCTACGTCACCTCGATCGTCCAGGGATCGCTGCACGAAGCGTCGCGAATGGCGACGGTCGGCAACGTTTCGATGTCGGCGATCGAAACTCACGTCGAGGGCCGGTTGCAGGAATTCTCGCGCAACGCGGAGATCGAAATCGACACGGCGTCCTATGCGAATTTCAGCGAGGTTTCGGTCGGTGAGCCGCTGACCACCGATGCCGGCAGACTCAATGTCTACGACCAGGCCACCGACTGCTATCGCGACCTCAACAACAGCGGCAAGTACACGCATCAGGTGAATAACGGCACGGGCGGCGCGGAGGACGTGGTCCGCTTCCAGGTGCGCATGACCTATCCGCGGCTCTTCCCGATGGCCAGCCTGCTCGGCTGGAGCGACGATGTCGAGATCGTGCAGGAAACGATGCTGCGCAATCAGCCTTATGCGGGCCGCGCGACGAGCACGGCGACGATTCGCTGCCGGACGGCGGAAGACTGATGCGCCCCTGGACCCAACTCGCCGGCTTCGCCGCACGGCTTCGGCGATGCGACGGCGGACTTGCCTTCGTCGAATTCGCCCTGTCGCTGCCCGTGCTGATCACGCTGGCTCTGGCCGGCCTCGAAACCGCCAACTTCGCGATGGCGCACCTGCGCGTCTCCAATATCGCGATGATGACCGCCGACAATGTCTCGCGCGTCCGGGACAGCATCGATGAAGCCAATATCATCGAGATTTTCACCGGCGCCAAAATGACCGGCGACAATATCGACTTCCGCCAGAACGGCCGGATCATCCTGTCGAGCATGGAGCCCAACACCGCGGGCTCCGGCGGCGCCAGCACCGGCCAATGGTTTCGCTGGCAGCGCTGCGACGGCGCCCGGCCCTCGACCACGTCCGCTTACGGGGCGCAGGACAAGGGCCGGACCGACGCCTCGCTGCAATTTGTCGGGCCGGTGAACAACCGGATCTCCGCCTCTTCGGGGACCGCGGTGATGGTGGTCGAAGTGACCTACAATTATCAGCCGCTCGTGTCCGAAGCGATCCTCGGCCGGCGCACGATCCGCTACGAATCGGCGTTCAACGTCCGCCAGCGGACCAACCAGGTGCTGACCAACACCAACAGCCTGACCGCTGCCCGGATCCGCACCTGCAATCACGTGGAAGCCTGAGCGCGGATTCTTCTGTATTATCGTAGTAATACAGCGTAAGGCAGCCGCATGGCCAGCCCGCTCAACGTCGATCTGCCCCACCGCCTCGGCGCCGCCGAGGCGAAGCGGCGGATCGCGGCCAACATGTCCGGCCTGACCGCTCAGCTGCCGCCGGGCGCGGCGGTGCGATCGGCCTGGCAGGGCGACCGGCTGGCGCTCGACATCGGCCTGATGGGGCAAAGCGTGACAGCGACGATCGACGTCGGCGAGGCGCTGGTTCATGTCAGCGTGCTGCTGCCGCCGGCGCTCGCCTTCTTCGGCAAGGCGATCGAGGCCGGGCTCAAGCGCAGCGGGCCGGCTTTGCTCGAGGACCGGACCAAAGGGGCCTGACGCCCCCCTTTGCGCGCCCCGCGCCTTGCCGCTAAGCCACGGCCACGGGAAGAGGAGGCACAATGCGGCACATCGCGGTGATCGGCTCGGGGCCCGCCGGCTATTACAGCGCCGAGGCGCTGCAAAAGGCCTATGGCGACGAGGTGAGGGTCGACATGATCGACCGGATGCCCGTCCCCTACGGCCTGATCCGCTTCGGCGTCGCGCCGGACCATCAGTCGATCAAGGGGGTCTACAAGCGCTACGAGAAGGTCGCGCTCAGCGACAATGTCCGCTTCGTCGGCAACGTGCTGGTCGGCCGGGACGTCTCGATTCCCGAACTGCTCGAGCTTTACGACGCGGTGATCCTCGCCACCGGCGCGCCCGACGACCGGCCGATCGGCGTTCCGGGGGACGACCTGCCGGGCGTGATCGGCTCGGCCGCGTTCGTCGGCTGGTATAACGGCCATCCCGAGTTCGCGGATCTCGATCCGCCGCTGGACGTCGAAGCCGCGGCGGTGATCGGCAACGGCAATGTCGCGCTCGACGTCGCCCGGATCCTCTCCAAGACCCCGGCCGAGTTCGTCGGCTCGGACATCGTCGCCCACGCCTTCGGCTCGCTCGGCAACAGCGCGATCGGCCGCATCCATATCCTCGGCCGGCGCGGCCCGCACCAGATCGCGATGACGCCGAAGGAGTTGGGCGAGCTCGGCCACCTGGAAAATGCGTCGCCCGAGGTCGACCCGGACGATTTCCCCCCGGTGATGGACGATGCCCTGCTCGAGCCGGGCCAGCGCAAGTCGGTCACCCATTTGCGCGACTTCGCCGATCTGGAGGGGGGCAAGCCGAAGACGATCGTCTTCGATTTCTTCGCCAAGCCGGTTCGCATCGAGGGCGACGGCAAGGTCGAACGGCTGATCGTCGAGAAGACGAAGCTCGACGAACGCGGCGCCGCCATCGGCACCGGCGAGACCTATGCGATCGACTGCGGCCTGGTGATTTCCTGCATCGGCTACAAGACGCCGCCGATCGACGGCGTGGCCTACGAGGAGGATCGCGGCCGCTTCGCCAATGCCGATGGGGCGATCGGCGGCGGCCTCTATTGCGTCGGCTGGGCACGGCGCGGGCCGACCGGCACGATCGGCACAAACCGGCCGGACGGCTATGAGGTCGCCGAAAGGATCCATGCCGATCTCGGCCCCGGCAACAGCCGCAAGGCCGGGCGGCCGGGGCTGGACGCTTTGCTGGCAAGCCGGAACGTCGATATCGTCACCTTCCGCGACTGGCAGCGGATCGAAGCGGCCGAAAATGCCCGCGCCCGCGAAGGCAACCCCCGCGAGAAATTCGTGCTGATCGAGGAGATGCTCGGCGCCCGCAAAAGCTAGCGCGCCTTGCCAATAAGGGCCGGGCGCCTGTAGCGTTCGGCTTGCAACGAGGGGCCATTTCCCATGTCCGCCGGTCACGTCTTCATCAGCCACGGCTCGGAGAACGCCCAGGAAGCGAACGAGATTGCGGCGTTCCTCGAGGCGCGCGGGCTGCAGAGCTGGATCGCGCCGCGCGACGTCCGCCCCGGCATGGATTATTCCGAGCAATTGCAGGCCGCGATCGAAGGGTGCCTCGCCTTCGTCGTGCTGATCTCGGAGACGGCGAACACCTCCCCCTATGTTCGCGCCGAGACCGAGATGGCCTTTTCCAACAACAAGCCGATCTTTCCGGTCCGCCAGAGCGACATCAAGCCCGCCGCGGGCCTCGCCTTCTTTCTGAACGTCCGCCACTGGACCAACGCTTTCGGGGCCGGCGCCGAGGCCAATATGGAGCGCCTGGCGCTGGAATTGACGACGCTGGCCGGCCTTGCGCCCGCATCGCCGCCGCTCGCGCCGCCGTCACGGATCGCCGATCCGGCGCCCGTCGCGCTCGTTTCCGAGCCCGAGGTGCGGGCGGGGCTGCCGAAATCGACCATGTTCGCGATGCTCGCCGCGGGCCTGCTGGTGGTGGCGATCGCGGTCTTCCTGGTCGTTCAACAGAACCAGGCGCCCGTCCCCGCACCGGTGCCGCAGCCGGTGCCGTCGCCGGGGCCGGGACCCGAGCCGGCACCGTCGCCCGAGCCGGCGCCTCCGGCTCCGGCCACGGCAAGCATCGATCGCGGCTCGCTGGTCGGCCGCTGGGGCATCAACGGCGATTGCGCCAACGGGCTCGAATTCACCGATGACGGCCGGGTGCTGACCATGGATGGAACGGCGGGCGGCGTCTGGGCGCTGAACGGCGACGTGCTGAGCGTGACCACCAATACCGGCGAGCAGCATAGCGCCCGGATCAACTCGGTGGACCAGAGCGCGCTCTATTCGACGGACCCCAACGGCACGGTCGAGGTTTCGACGCGCTGCTGACGCGCCGACGGCGCTTGCACTCCGGCGACCCCCTTCTTATAGACGCCCGGCCCCGCGGGCCGACAGGGCCGCGTACGGTCGGGGAGTAGCTCAGCCTGGTAGAGCACTGTCTTCGGGAGGCAGGGGCCGGAGGTTCGAATCCTCTCTCCCCGACCATTAACGTGGGAAGAGAGCGCGGGGGCGCTCTCTTCCCCCGTTAATCCGCCCGAGGCTAATCGGCAGCATTCCGGCCCTCACGACTTGCCGTTTCTCTTGGCCGCATCTTCAAACCCCGTAATAGCCGCAGCGGCGCGGAAACCATGATGTAAGCCATTGCGCTTTAAACGGAATCCCTACCGGTTCTGTTTCTGGTCCGATCCGGTCGCGGCGGGCGCCCACCCACCCCAGGGCGTCCGCCGCCCTTCATTTCAGGGCTGGCTCAGCAGCAGATGCTTCTGGATCTTGCCCGCCGAGGTGCGCGGGAATTCGGCGACGAAATCGAAGCGCCTCGGCACCTTATAGGCGGCGAGGCGCGCGCGGCAGAAGGCGGTGAGTTCGGCATCGTCGGGCGGCCCGCTTACCGGCGCCAGCTGAACGAAGGCGCGGCCGACCTCGCCCCATTTCGGGTCCTGTTCCGCCAGCACCGCCGCGTCGACCACCGCAGGATGGGCGGAGAGGACGTTCTCGACCTCGGCCGGATAGACGTTCTCGCCGCCCGAGATGAACATCTCCTTCCGCCGCCCGGCAATGTAGAAGAAGCCGTCCGCGTCGCGGCGGGCGAGATCGCCCGAAATCAGCCAGCCATCCTCGGTGAAGGCGGCGCGCGTCGCCTCCGCATTGCGCCAGTAGCCGGGCGTCACGCCCGGGCCGGCAAATTGTAGATCGCCGACCTCCCCGTCCGTCAGCTCGCGGCCGTCCGGGCCGACGACGCGGGCCGAACAAAGCAATTGCGGCTTGCCGACCGAGCCGATCCGCGCCCAGGCGTCGGCGGGGTCGACCAGGAAGGCGGTCGGCCCGGTTTCGGTCATCCCCATGCCGTTGCAGACCCGCACGCCGAGCTCCCGATAGCGCTCGGCGAGCGCATCGGGCAGAGGCGCGCCGCCGCAGCCCCAGTGGCGGACCGCGGCGAGCGGCGCCGCGGCGAAACGGGGATGCTCGAGCAGGCTCTGATAGACGGTCGGCACGGCGAAGATCGTATCGAGCCGGCGGGCTTCCAGCAGAGCGACCAGCGCCCCGGCGTCGAAGCCGTCCATGACGATCACCCGTCCGCCCGCGATCAGGCTCGGCAGCGCGTGGAGATTGATCCCGGCGGTGTGGAAGATCGGGAGGAAGCTGACCGTCCTGTCGTCGGGGCCGAGATCGATGCAGGCGCCGATATTGACGTAGTTCGCGAGCGCCATCCGGAAGCTGTAGATCACGCCCTTGGGCTGCCCGGTCGTTCCGGACGTGTAGATGAGATACCAGGTCGCGGATGCCGGCCAGCGCGCTCTGGCGGCGAAGCGGGGCATCGCGGCCAGCAGGGTTTCGTAATCGCCATCGAAATCGATCGCCGGCAAATCGAGCGAGGCGGCGGCACGCCCCTCTTCGGCGCCGTGGAAGAGCAGCGCAGGTTCGGCATCGGCGAGCAGCCCGGCCAGCTCGGCGGGCGGCATCCGCCAGTTGAGCGGCACCAGGATCGCGCCCGCCTTGGCGCAGCCGAACAGCAGCTCGAAAAATTCGATCCGGTTGCGGGTGAGCACGGCGACACGATCGCCGGCGCCGATCCCGCGCGCGGCGAGGAGCGCAGCGACCCGCTCCGCCCGCGCGTCGAGCACCGCATAGGTCAAGGTCCGCCCGGTCGCAGCATCCTCGAAGGCGATTTTATCCGGGGTCAGCGTCGCGCGCTTGGCGAGCAGATCGGGCAGCTCGCCGATCATCTTTGCCGAAGCCCCTCGGAGACCAGATCGACGGCGCGGTTCGCGACCTCGGCCGGATCCAGATCTTCGTTCCAGATGCCGTAGCGCATGCCGAGAAAGACGCTCATCCCGATCAGCGCCCAGGCGCGCAGCTCGTCCGGCCCCTCGACAATCTCGCCCCGCCCGCGCGCGGCGGCGAGGCCCTGGCGATAGCCTTCGACGAAGGTCAGATAATGGGCGCGATATTCGTCCTCGGCGACGAACTGCGCCTCTTCGATGATCCGGTAGAGTTCGGGATGCCGGCGGGTGAAGGCGATGAAGGCGGCGAGGCCGAGCCGCTCCGCCGCCAGCCGGTCCGGCGCGCCCGCCACGGCCTCGGCGACGTGGATCCGGGTGGCGTGGCTCATGTCGCGGACGAGCGCGCGGAACAGCTCCTCCTTGCTTTCGAAATAAGTGTAGAAGGTGCCGAGCGCGACGCCGGCCCGGGCCGTGATCCCGGTGATCGCCGCCTCGTGAAAGCCGCGCTGGCCGAATTCCTGCGCCGCCGCTTCCAGGAGCTTGCGCACGGTCTTGCGGCCGCGCTCGGTGCGCGGCGCCTTTTCGGCGGAAACGGCGGCCTGGCCGAGATCGTTCATGGCGCGAACTTGAACCGGCTTTCAGGTCGGCGCAAGCCCGTCTAGGCGGAGGTGGTCCCGTCCCAGATCACGACCCGGTCGCCGACCCGGACCTGAGCGAAGAGCAGCCGCGCGAATTCGACCGGCAGGCCGACGCAGCCGCGCGTCGCCAGCGCTTCCTCGATCGTCGGCGAGCCGTGGAGCGCGACCCCGTCCCAGGTGAGGCGAAGGGTGTAGGGCATCGGCGCGTCGTAGAGATTGGAACGATGATCGGCGTCACGCTCCAGGATCGGGAAGGTGCCGATCGGGGTCGGCTTGTTGTCGGCGCCGTAGATCAGGCTCGACCGGCCGATCTCGACGCCGCCGCGATAGACCGAGAGCACGCGGGCGCGGATGTTGACGACGACGATGGTCCGGC
>DATINU010000225.1:0-5195 GCA_035473955.1 Allosphingosinicella sp. | reverse complement strand
CCCCGGATTCCGAGTGCCGCAGGTGTGGCATCCGCTCTCCCGCATGATTTGATTAATTTCACGCCGCTCTTGCCTTGTGAAATTACGACTGGGATTTCGAGCCGGAATAGACCGCCCCGCAAATGGGCCGGGACGCAGCGTCGATGCCCTGCCAGCACCGGGCGATGCTGGGATTGGATAGGCCGCCGCGCGATCGACCCCAGCAGAAGTGCCGGAAATGACCACTAGAGGATTACCAACTGATCCTCTTGATGCACCATAGCGAACTTCTTCACCGGATAGCCATCCCTCCCCGGTTGCTCCCCCGCCTCCGCAACAGTTTTGACTTGGTTCTAAATACAAGGTGACTCGCCCGTCGGGATCGACATGGTTTACCGGGTCGTCACCGACATAGGCGTAGAGGTTGAACTGGTCGTCATAGCCGATCGGGTCCGTCTGATAGAATCGACCCATGTAAGGCGAGTAAGCCCTCGCCTTGTAATGATAGGCGCCCAGCTCGTTGAGCCAGACCTGCCCCGTATACTGGAATCGGCCGCTGTTGGCGGTCGCCGGGATGCCGTATTCGTCGTAGCGGTTGGTGGCGAGCAGCGTGCCTGCGCTGTTGGTGACCGCGACAATCGAGCCTTGGTGGTCCGTATGGAGCCAGCGGCGATCTGTCAGGCCGGCGCCGTGATACCAGACCAGCGGGTCATCGGCGGTCCCATCGCTACCGTGCACGTAGCGTTCGGTCAGGCCATTGTTGGCGTCATATTCGGCCACCAAAGCATCGCCGTCGTAGAGGAACCGGTTGGTCCCGGCGTTGCCGGCGACCTGATAGAGTCGCCCGAGCGGATCGTAGGTCAGCGTGACCCCGTTCGACGCCCCTGTCAGCCGGTTCTCGATGTCGTATGTGTAGGTGATGGTCTGGTTGTTCGGACCCGGCGTCGTGATGAGGTTGCCGTTCGGATCGTACGTGAAGTTCGCTGCGCCTGCCGCGCTGTACTGGTTGAGGCCGTTGGTCGTGTAGTTGCGGTTCGCGGCGTAGTGGCCGGTCCAGGCGTAAGCGTCATTGTTACGGGTCTGCGTCGCGATTTGGGAGGCGGGGTTGCGGGTGTAGGTCCAGGTGACGTCGCCGGTGGTGCCCGTCAGGTCGTGGAGGAGGAGGCTCGGCCGGCCGATCCCGTCATAGCCGTAGGCGGTGATCGCGCCGCTCGCGGCGACCATTGCGCCGCGGTCGCCGTCCGGGGCGTAGCCGATCATGATCGGAACGCCGGAGCCAGAGGCGGCGCCGTTCTCGCGGATGTAGTTGAGGCGGCCCGTCTGGTCGTAATCGTAGGCGAAGAAGGTGCCGTCCGGATGGGTGAGGCGGGTGCGGTTGCCGTTGGGGTCGTAGCCGTAGCCGAGGATGCGGGTGACGCCGCCGAGGTTGATGCTCTGCGTGAGCTGGCGGCCGAACCCGTCATAGGCGCCGGTCACGCCCTCGCCCGTAGGACTCGCGTAGCGCGCGAACAGCTGAAGGTTCCTGAGGTCGTAGCCGTAGTGGACCGCAGTTGCGCCGCCATCCGGATAGGTCTTGGAGGTGAGGCGGTTTAGCCGATCATAGGCATAGACGATCCGGCGGCCGTCGCGCTTGCGTAGCTCGGTGCGGTTGCCGTTGGGATCGTAGCTATAGGCTTCGTAGTCGCCGGTGGCGCAGGCGTCGGCGGCCGGGTTGAGGGTGCCGCCGGGGGCGCCGGCGGTGGCGAGCGCGCTGGCTTGGCTGGCGTCGTTATAGGCGGCGGGCCGGCTCGGCGGCGGCGCGCTCGAGGGGAACAGCCAGCAGCTTTGCCTCCCATGGCCGTCATAAACGAGCCGGGCGCGGTTGCCGTTGGCGTCGATGACGGTCGTCACCTGGCCGTTGGCGTTGTAGGCCCAGGTCGCCTCGGCCGCCTCGTCGGCGCTGCCGACGCCCTCTCGACGCTGCACGCGCTGGCCGGCGGCGTCGTAGACGTTGCGGGTGATGCGGTCCGGGCCGAACGCGTTCGTGCCCGTCCCCGGCGGGCCCGGGGTGCAGGCAGAGGCGGGCAGGCCGCCGAAGCTTGCCGGGTTCATCCGCACCGCCGTGCATTCGAGCCGGCCGTTCACGTCGTAGCTGTACTGGGTGACCGTCCGGGCGACGCCGTCGGCGCCCTTCACGGTCTCGCCGAGCTTGCGCCCGCTTGCGTCATATTGGGTTTCGATCGAGCGCGAGACGGTGAAGCCGGTCCAGGCGGCCGGGGCCACCGCTTCCGATTGCCAGGCGGCAAGGGTGCCGCTTTCCTGCCGGACCAGCCGCCCCGCCCCGTCATAGCTGTTGCGCACCGCCAGGAAGGGCAGCCAGCCGCCGCCGTCCGGGTCGGGCGAGATCGTGCCGGTGACCCGCCCCAGGCCGTCATAGCGGATCGCGCCGGTATAGGGCGAGGGCGCGGCCTGGGCCCGCGCGGCAGCCGGGGCCAGTAGCACCGCGGCGAGCACGCAAAGGGCGAGCAGGCGCCTCACGGGCAAGCCGTCAGACCGGCATTGGGCGGCGTCTCGCTGATCCTGCGGCCGTTGACGTCGTAGCCGTAGCAGGTGCGAAGCGTGGTGGTGACGCCCCCGTCCGTCGCCGTGACCGTCTGGCCGCGCAGCAGCAAAGTGTTCGGCCCCGCGTTCGGGCCATAATCATATTGGGTCAACACCTCGTCGCCGGCGAGCGCACATGGGAAGGCGGGATTGCCGGTCGCGGCCGAGGTCCGGCAACTGCTCGTCGACGTGCGCACCCAGACCGGCGTCGCCGCCTGCACATAGCCGCCGCTGCCGTTGGAGATCCAGGCGTAGCGCTGCGCGTAGCTATGCCGGGTCTGCGGGCGAACCCCGTTTACCGCGGGGCCGGTGACGGTCAGCACGCCGCCATGGGCCGGGTCGTAGGCATAGTCCGTGGTGTTGCCGTTATAGTCGGTCGTCGAAGTCGGCAGGTTGCACGTGCGCCGGTCGGCCGCGCCGCAGGATGGCGGGAAGATAGCGCTGGCCTGCAGGGTGGGCAGCTCCGAACCCGGCTTGGGAATCTGGCGCACGAGATTGAGATTGCCCCGGGCGTCATAATCCGCGGTGACCTGGTTGCCTTCCGGGTAGCGACGCGAGGCGAAGCGGGCGATGCCGGAACGGCCATCGATCGTTTCGCGCTGAAGGGCGTCGATCGATCGGTAGACGTAGGTGCTCCCGCTTTCGTGGGTGCTCGTCGCGCCGCCGGGTTCGGTAACGGCGATCGTGGCATTGCCGCTGCTGTCCAGGAGCGCGTAATCGTAGCGCCACGTGCGGCCGGCCTCGGTCAGCGAAGCAAGGGATCGGACTGTCACTTCGTGCTCGCCAAACCACTGGTTATACTCGGCGTAGTTCATCGTTCGCGAGGCTCCGCCCGGGCGGGACACGCCCACCAGATTCAGGGTCGAGTTGAGACTGAAGGTCAGTCCGACCTGCTCCCCGTTCGGCTTGGTGATCGTCACCGTCCGGCTGTCCCGATCATAGGCGAAGGTGACCGCGGAGGTCAGCGCCGTCACGGAGGCGCAGCTTTGCAGCAGGGCTTCGTCGCAAAGGACCGACGCTTTGTTGTAGACGGTGGCGCGAACCGGCGACACCCAATCCCGGACGGCGCCCGACGCCGTCAGGGTCGTCGTCGCCTCGGAAGCGTAATTGAGCTGGATCGCATAGCCGCGGCTCGAAACGATGGAACGCAGGCGGGTGAGCTGGCCGCTGCCGCAGCCTCCCGGGCCGCTACCGGAATTGTAGCCGACCACGTTGTAGCGGTACGTCCAGACCTCGCCGTCGGGATAGCGGATTTGGGTGACGCCGCCCGAGACCCCCGATTCCCACGAGCCGGTTTGCGCTGCATTTCCTAAAGGAGGGAAGTCAGCTTCGGTTCCGTCAACCCCTACATAGTTGATGAGGACGCCCCCGTTATTGGTCATGGTAAAATATTGGTCGCCGCCCGCGATCTGCCGCCCGTTTGTCCATGCCCCGTAGAGAGCAAATTTCCCGCTCTGAAATGGCAAGGCGACGTTCATCTCCGGGCTCCAAGCCCTGCCGCCATAATAAGCGTGCGTGCTCAGGCCGAGATAGGTGGCGTGGCCGATATCGCCGTAACCGACGCACCCGGATTGCAGGAACTGGCCGGGGCTGACGATCGTGAGGTCGAGCGAGAGCGGATGCGGGCCGGCGCCGATGCCGACCAGGTCTTCGCGATGCCGATAAACCGCACCGGCTATGTCGACGCCTCGCTCGTCGGTAAACTCGGTGATGGGAACGAGATCGACCAGCCCTCCCTGCGCCATGGACCTTTGCGCCCAACCGAAGATCGCGAGCGTGGCGATCACGGCGCCCTTCAGGGTCGCTTTCACGGTCGCCACCCTCATTGCGGCGGCGCGTTCGGCGAGACGACGTTCACGTTGGTCCGGTTGTCGGCCTTGTCGTAGGCGTAATTGGCCGAAACGTTGTTGTTTACCGAGCCGCCCCGAACCACCCGGACCAACCGGCCCCGCGCGTCGTAAGTGTAGGTGATCGTCTCGGTCGCATAAGTAATCGCGGCGCCCCCGCCGGCCACGGCCAAGAGGATCGCGATGCCGGTTGCCTTTCTCATGTACGCTCCCCCAAACGGCGACTCGAACAAGATGATTTAAAGCCAACAAATCATCAAAAACGATGAATTGCGAATCATTTTTTACTTCAGAGTGACTTTATCTCCTCGGCTGCCCTGAGGCCGCCCCGGCCCGCTCGCCGCCCTTGCAACCTCCCGGCGAGCGCCTAAAAGCCGTCGCAACCGCAACAGGGGCCGCCGCACGCCATGACCCGCAATCCAGATCGTCCGCTCTCCCCCCATCTCACCGTTTATAAATGGGGGCCGCACATGGCGGTCTCGATCCTGCACCGGATCACCGGCGTCGGGCTGGCAACGAGGACGTCTGCGTGCCGCGCGGCCGCATCGTCGAGATGCTCGGCCGGGTCGACCGCGTGTCGGCCGAGACCGGGATCGCGTCGGCGGTGTTCGGCCACGCCGGCGACGGCAACCTCCACTGCAACTTCCTCTCGAACGAGAATCCCGAGGATCCTGCGGTTCGCGAGAAGATGTGGAGCGCGGCCGAGCAGGTGTTCGTCCACACGATCGCGCTCGGCGGCACGCTGTCGGGCGAGCACGGGATCGGCATCGCCAAGGCGCGCTACATGGC
>DATINU010000224.1:0-2992 GCA_035473955.1 Allosphingosinicella sp. | reverse complement strand
TGACCTGTTCGGCCTGCCATACCGGCGAGATCGCGGCCGGCGAACGGCGGCTCAGGATCGAGGGCGCACCGATCTCGCCACGCCGATCCAGGCGGATATGAGCTTCTTCGCCCCCGATGCGCCGATGCGAAGCAAGCTCTGGCCGACCGTGGCTCCCGGCACCGACCCGCTGATGGCCTGCAATGCGATCTTCTACGGCGGCGAGAGCGGCCGGCTCGCCGGCTTCGACGACACCGGCGCGCCGATCGGCGCCCGCGACGGCTTCGGCCCGATGCTGAAGGTCGTCGTGACCCATTCCCTGTTCGCGAACAAGCTGGAGCTCGTTCGCGCCGGGATCCGCTACAAGGCCAGGCCGCTGGCGGATGTGCCGCCGCGGACTCCGGTCGCGCCGCCCGCGACGACGGTCTTCGCGGATCCGTTTCCGGGCCTGCCGGACGTCTATCGCCAGTGTCTGGCACGGCCCTGGCAGGCGGATGGCGCGAATGCCGGCTACAAGGCGCGCCCGCTCACCGGGATCTGGGCGACCGCGCCCTATCTCCACAACGGCTCGGTTCCCACCCTCTACGATCTGCTGCTTCCCGCCGAGCAACGGCCGCGGCTCTTCTATCTCGGCACCCGTCAATATGATCCGCTCCGCGTCGGCTATCAGACCGCGCAATCGGCCGACAACAGCTTCCCCTTCCGTACCCATGACGATCAGGGGCGCGTGATTTGGGGCAATTTCAACGGCGGCCACGACTATCGCAATGCCGCCTTCAGCGATCAGGATCGGCGCGATCTCGTCGAATATATGAAGGGATTGTAGCGCCGGGCCGATCTTTCTATCCGCCGGCCATGCGGATTTTCGCTCTTGCCCTCGCGTTGTTCGCCATTGCGGCGCCCGCCGAGGCCCGTGTTTTCCGCGAGTAGCGCGCCATGGCCGCCGCCGCCCAGCGCGAGGCCGACCGCACGATCGCCCTGCTCGAACGGCTGGTGAACCGGAACAGCGGTTCGCTGAACCTCGAAGGCGTCACCGCGGTCGGCGAGATGGTCCGCGCCGAGCTGGAGCCTTTGGGCTTCGAAGTGCGCTGGGTGGACATGCGCGAGACCGGCCGCGCCGGCCATCTCGTCGCCACCCATCGCGGCCCCGGGCGCAACATCCTCCTGATCGGCCATCTCGATACGGTGTTCGAGCCGGACAGCCCGTTCCAGCGTTTCACCCGCGCCGGCGACCGCGCCACCGGCCCCGGCGTCGGCGACGACAAGGGCGGCCTCGCGGTGATCGTCGCGGCGCTCCGCGCCATGCATCGGGCGGGGACGCTGCGCACTGCCAACGTCACCATCGTCCTCACCGGCGACGAGGAACGGACCGGCTCGCCGATCGCCGTCGCCCGGCGCGACCTGATCGAGGCGGGACGCGTGGCCGATTATGCGCTCGAATTCGAGAATCTCGCCACCGAGGGCGATCGGGAGTTCGGCTCGGTCGCCCGGCGCAGCTCGACCAACTGGACGCTGACCGCGCGCGGCCGCACCGGCCACAGTTCCGGCGTCTGCGGCCCCGGCCTCGGCTGCGGCGCGATCTACGAGGTCGCCCGGATTCTCGACGCCTTCCGCCGCGAACTGCCCGAGCCCAATCTCACCTACAATGTCGGCGTGATGGCGGGCGGCACCCCCGCCGAGATCGACGCCGCCGGCTTCCGCGCCGCCGCCTCGGGCAAGACCAACATCGTCGCGGAGACCGCGATCGCCCGCGGCGATCTGCGGGCGCTGACCCCCGAGCAGGACGCCCGAGCGCGTCAGCGCATGCAGGCGATCGTCGCCCAGCATCTGCCCAATACGAGCGCCGAGCTCGTCTTCGGCGAGGACGGTTATCCGCCGATGGCGCCGACCGAGGGCAATCGCGCCTTGCTCGCGCGCCTCAACGGCGTGAACCGCGACCTCGGCCTGCCGGAAATGCCCGAATATGATCCCGCCCGCCGCGGCGCGGCCGATTCCTCATTCGTCGCCGGCGACGTCGATACGCTGGCCGGCCTTGGCGCGGCCGGCGGCGGCTCCCATGCGGAAGGTGAATGGGTCGATCTCGGCAGCCTGACCCGGCAGGCGACCCGCGCCGCCATCCTGATCACGCGCCTGACTCGGGAACCGCCCCGCTAGGCTTCCCGCCAGCGCAACATTTCCATCGCCGCCGCCGCCCGCCGGAATTCCGGCGACTCCCGGCCATGCGCGAAGAACGCCCGCAGCAGCGCGGGTTGGGTGCCGCTTTCGGTCCAGCGCTTGAACACATGATCGTCGTCGAGCAGCAGCAAATGGCTGTTGCGGATCATCCCGTTGAGCCCGATCTGGGTGCGATAGTCGCAAGTCTGGTCGTGCCGCCCCGCGATCAGCAGCACCTCCGACGATTGTTCCCGAAGCCGCGGCCAATCGGCCGGGGCTGCGCGCGGCATTGCCGGGGCCCCGGGATCGAGGAGCGGGCGCGCATAGTGGAACAGCGCCTCGCTATCCGGCATCAGGGCCTCGTTCCGGCTCCTGGGATCGGCCAGCGGCGCCGCGAATTCGCTGATCCGGACAGCGCTGCCGACGCCTTCGGGCGTGAGGCGGTCCCGTTCGATCTGATCGACCTGATAGCGCGTTCTGAGCGCGGCGATGGCGGCGGTGTCGCCATCGAGGAACGCGCGCGCCGCGGCCAGCCTGGCAGCGGGAAGATCCGTCAGCGGGATGAAGAAATGCTGGCGCTGCAATACCAGGACCAGGTCCCGCCGTTGCTCGGGATGGCGCGCCGCGAAGGCCGCGAGATCGCGCGCGACGGCGGGCTCGGCGGCGGAGAATTCGCGCCAGAACGGATCCGGGCTGACGCCCCAGCGCCCGTCGAGCTCGTGATTGACCGCCGCTTGGGCATAGGCCCGCGCTCCCAGATCCGGGCGCAGCGTCAGCAACTGGATGATCAGGCAGGCGCCGCCGGAGCGGCCATAGAGGCAAAGCCGGTCTCGCCCCAAGCTCAGGCTGGTCATGACCG
>DATINU010000223.1:0-4855 GCA_035473955.1 Allosphingosinicella sp. | reverse complement strand
GCAGCCGAGGGCGCGCCGGGCGTGAAGTTCATGCGGTGCCGCGCGCCGCGCCCTTTCAGTCCGCCAAGCTCGCCGAGCGCGAGCCCGGCCAGCGCCAGATCGCCGCCCGCCGCCTCGACCGCCGCCAGCACGGCCAGCGAATTGGCCACCCAATGCTCGCCCGGCTGGGAAATCGTGTAGCTCAATTGCGCGTCGGGCAGCTGCGCGGTCACCAGCGATCCGCCCTTCGGCCCGCGCACCACATAGGTGGCGCGCACGTCCGCGCCTTCCTCCAGCCCGAACGTCACGATCCGCGCCGCATGCGGGCGCGCCGCGGCGATCAGCCGGTCGCGGTGCGGATTGTCGTAAGGAATGATCGCGGTACCGCCCGGCTCCAGTCCCTCGAAAATCTCGCCTTTCGCGTCGGCGATCTCGGCGTCGCTGGCGAAGAATTGGCGGTGCGCGGGCGCGACGGTGGTGACGATCGCGATATGCGGCCGCACCAGCCGGGTCAGCGCGGCCAGCTCGCCCTTGTGGTTCATCCCCATTTCGAACACGCCGTATTTCGTCTCGCGCGGCATCCGTGCGAGGCTGAGCGGCACGCCCGTATGATTGTTGTAGCTCTTCACCGAGCGATGGACCCGCCCCGGCGCGCTTCGCTCCAGCGCCGCGAACAAAGCCTCCTTGGTCCCGGTCTTCCCCGCCGAGCCGGTGACGCCGATGATCACGCCCGCATTGCGCGCCCGCGCGGCCGCACCCAGAGCGTTCAATCCGCGGAAGGTATCGGCAACAACCACACACGGTTTGCCAACATCCAGCGTTACCAACGCACCATTGGCCCCACATCCGAATGCCTGTTCCACGAACCGGTGCCCGTCCGTCGCTTCGCCCTTCAAGGCGATGAACAAGTCCCCGGGCCCGACCTCCCGGGAATCGAAGGTCACCCCGGTCGCCTCGAAGTCGCGTTCCGCGACACCTTCGACAACATCCGCGATCTCCCGGGCGGTCCAGAGCGGGCTCATGCCGCCTCCTCCCGCGCCACGCCGACGTCGTCGAAGGGCAGCACCCTGTCACCCACGATCTGCCCCTGCTCATGGCCCTTGCCGGCGAGGAGGACGATGTCCCCCGGCCCGGCCCCGGCAATGGCGGCGCGGATCGCCTCGCGCCTTCCAGGCACCTCTTCGGCCCCCGGCGCGCCCTCCAGGATCCCCCGCCGGATCGCGGCGGCGTCCTCGGTGCGGGGGTTGTCGTCGGTGACGATCACCTTGTCGGCAAGCCGCGCCGCCGCTTCGCCCATCGGCGCGCGCTTGCCGGTGTCGCGGTCGCCGCCGGCGCCGAGCACGATGATCAGCCGCTCTCTGGCATGCGGCCTGAGCGCCTGGCACGCTGCCTCGATCGCGTCCGGCGTGTGCGCGTAATCGACATAGACCGGCGCCCCGGCCTTGCTGATGACCGCCCGCTCCAACCGCCCGCGCACTGGTTGTACCCGGGAGAGATTGGCGAGCGTCCGGGCGACATCGCCGCCCGTTGCGATCACCAGCCCGGCGGCGGTCAGCGCGTTCGCCGCCTGATAGGCGCCGATCAGGCCGAGCGTCACGACATGAGTCTTGCCCCCGGCCGCGATGGTGAGCTTCTGCCCGAGCTGTGTCGTCTCGCGCGCCAGCAGCTTCAGCGCCTCGCCCTCGACGCCCACGGTCATCACCTGGAGCCCACGCGCCTGCGCCCGCGCCGCCACCTCGACGGACTTCGGATCGTCGGCCCAGATCACCGCCGTACCGCCAACCTCCACCACCTCTTCGAACAGCCGCATCTTGGCCTCGAAATAGGCCGCCATCGTCTCGTGATAGTCGAGGTGATCGCGGCTCAGATTGGTGAAGGCGGCGGCCGAGACCTTCAGCCCCTCGGTCCGATATTGCGAGAGGCCATGGCTCGAGGCCTCGAAGGCGGCATGGGTGATCCCCATCCGCTCGAGCCCGGCCATGTTGGAAAGGAAGGTGACGATGTCGGGCGTCGTCAGCCCGGTCGTCACCTGCTCGTCCGAAGTGGTGACGCCGAGCGTGCCGATGCTCGCCGACGGGTGACCCGCCATCCGCCAGAGCTGCCGGCAAAGCTCGACGTTCGAGGTCTTGCCGTTGGTCCCTGTCACCGCGATCACGGTCTCCGGGAAGGGCGCGAAGAACTTGGCCGCCAGCCGCGCGAAGGCCTCACGGGGTTCGCCCGCAGGGATATGCACCGCCCCTTCGGGCCTCGCCTCCGGCCGCGATACCACGGCGATGGCGCCCGAGGCGACGGCGTCGGGAATGAAGTCCTCGCCATTCACCCGCGCGCCACGGAAGGCGCCGAACACGGTGCCGGGCGCGACCTTGCGATGGTCGATGGCGAAGCCGGTGACGGAGGCCGGTTCGCCGTTGCCGGTCAGCGACCCCAGGTTCATCAGTGTTCCGGCGTCGTCGCCGCCAGCGGCGGCATCAGCTCCGCAGTGTCGATGTCACGGCTGTCGCTGGGGATGACGTTGAGCAGGGGGCCGATCGCCGCGATCACCCGCGAGACGATCGGCGCCGCGGTGAAGGCGGCGGTGGTGACGAAGCTGTTCGCCTCGGTGGGCCGGGGGGCGTCCATCATGACGATGACCACATAGCGCGGCGCATCCATCGGGAAAGCCGCCGCGAAGGTCGATACGTTGAGCTGACGATTATATCCGCCGGCCATCGCCTTCTCGCCGGTCCCGGTCTTGCCCCCGACCCTGAAGCCCGCCGCCTCCCCGCGCCGGCCGGTGCCCTGCTGCACGTTGAGGCGCAGCAGCTGGCGGATCCGGTAGCTGGTCGCTTCCGAATAGACTTGCCGGCCGGGAATGGCGCGCCCTTCCGGTACCTTGAGCAAGGTCGCCGGCCGGAAGACGCCGCCATTGACCAAAGCCGCATAGGCCGAAGCCAGGTGGAGCGGGGTGATGGCGAGGCCGTGGCCGAAGCCCGAGGTCATCACCGTCGCCCGGCCCCAGTCGCTGGGAAAGAGCGGGCGGGTCCGCTCGCGCAGCTCGATCACCGGCGGCCGGTCGAAGCCGAGCGCGCGGAACGCGGCCTGCATCCGCGCCGGTCCCATCGCGTCGGCGATCCGCGCGGTGCCGATGTTCGAGCTGTGGACCATCAGTTCCGGAATGTTGATCATCCGGTTCAGCGGATGATCGTCGCTGATCTGGTAGCGGCCGATCGCGATCGGCGCGGTCGCGTCCCAGCGCTGCTGCATCGAAGTGACGACCCGAGCCTCCATCGCCGCGGCGACCGTAATCGGCTTGAAGGTCGAGCCGAATTCGTAAACGCCCATCGTCGCCCTGTTGTAGAGCGAATTGGCGTCGGACCGGCCCGCCGCATTGGGGTTGAAGGTCGGGGCCGACGCCATGGCGATGATCTCGCCGGTCTGTACGTCCATGACGATGCCCGTACCGCCTTCGGCCTGCATCGCACTGACCGCGGTGGCGAGCTCGGTTTCGAGCACGGCCTGCGCGCGGCTGTCGATCGAAAGCGCGACCGGCTGGCCGCGCCGCGCCGGATCGCTGAGCTGCGCCTCGAGCGCCTGCTCCATGCCGGACGCGCCATGGCCGTCGCGATCGACCCAGCCGAGGACATGGCCGGCAAGCACGGTCTGCGGATAGAGCCGCCGCGGCTCGCGGTCGAAGACGATGCCGGGTTCGCCCAGCGCGTTCACCGCCTGCACGGTTTCGGGCACGGCGCTGCGCGCGATGTAGATGAAGGGCCTGCGGCGATCGTTCAGCATCGCAAAATATTGCTGGGCGCTGTGCCCCGGCACCAGCTCGGCAAGGCGGCGGGCGAGCTCGCTCTTGTCGCCGATCACGTCGCCCGGGCGAACCGCGATCGTCCAGCCGTCGAAGGTCCGCGCCAACGGCAGTCCGTTGCGGTCGACGATGTCGCCGCGCGGGGGCAGCAGCGGATTGACCGACAGGGCCGAACCGGCGCGGTCTGTGAACAGTTGCAATTGGGTGAGGCGCGCGACGATCACGAAGGTGACGCCCACGAACAGGAACATCACCAGCATCAGCCGGTGATAGGTCAGCGCCAGTCCCTGCTGCGGTTGGGCGGGCGGGCTCGGCCGTGCAATCTGGGCGGCAAGCGTCGCCATCAGTTGCGCGCGCCTCCCTTTCTCTCGCTGCGCGACGCAGCGCCGATATCGCGGACGGTACGGTCGTCGAGCAGCTCGCGCGAACGGCGCGGCGCCTGGGCCGCACTGGTTTGGCGCGGGGCCGGCTGTGCCGACGCGGTGCGGCTGCGTTGTGGCGCGGTTTGGCTGCGGGTCGGCGGGGTTGTGGCGCGCGCAGGGGGCGTGGCGGCGGCGGCGGTGCGGGGGCGTGGCGGCGTTTCGGCCGTGACAGGGCGCGTCCGGGCCGGCGGAGCCTGGGTCCGCGCGCGGGCCGATGGCTCAACGACGGGTTGCGGCGGCAGGTTCAAGCTGGCGCGCTGGACGGTGGCGGGCTGGGCCGGGCGAGACTCGGCGACGGCGCGCTGCGCCGCGGGCGCGACGGGCGAAGCGGCGGGCGTAGGCGTCGTCGCCGGCAATTCGGCGGCTGCCATGCGGACCTCGGCCGGATTCTCGATCGCCGGGGTTGGACGCATTTCGAAACGGGCCAGCATCATCTGGCTGTCGAGGAACTGGCCGGCCGAAGGCGGCGCCAGCGCCAGGATATCGTCATTCCATTGCCGGAGCTGGGTGACGCGGCCGCGCGTTTCGAGCTCGGTCTGCAGCGAGCGGATCGATTTCCGGGTGTTGACGATGCTGCGCTCCAGCCCGGTGAGCTCGGCCCGTTCGGAGGCGACGCGGAGCGAGAGCATGTAGCAGCCGAGCGCGGCCGTGCCGACGGCGGCGA
>DATINU010000222.1:0-1984 GCA_035473955.1 Allosphingosinicella sp. | reverse complement strand
GGTGCCCAGCGCGACCATCAGCGTGGCGAAGAAGTGCAGGCCGGGCCCCACCCGCTTCATGCCGAACAGCATCACGCCGAGAAAGCCGGCTTCGAGGAAGAAGGCGGTCAGCACCTCATAGGCCATGAGCGGCCCGATGATCGGCCCGGCGCGGTCCGAGAAGACCGACCAGTTGGTGCCGAACTGGTAGGACATGACGATGCCGGAGACGACGCCCATGCCGAAGGCGATGGCGAAGATCTTCAGCCAGTAGCGGAAGAGGTTGAGATAGGTTTCCTTGCCCGTCTTCAGCCACAGCCCCTCCAGCACCGCCAGATAGGAAGCGAGCCCGATCGAAAAGGCCGGGAAGATGAAGTGGAACGACATGGTGAAGGCGAATTGCGCCCGGGCGAGAAGCAGCGCGGTGTCGGCGTCGGCCATGTCGGAGGGCTCTCTACCCGCTTAGAAGAAGACCGACCAGCCCGTCCGCTCGACCAGGGCCTCCAGCGCCGCCGCGCCGGCCGCGCTGGTCCCGGCAGGGTTGAGCGCCGGCGACCAGACCGCGACCGCGCCCTGGCCCGGGGCGATGGCGAGGATGCCGCCGCCGACGCCGCTCTTCCCCGGCAGGCCGACGCGGAAGGCGAACTCGCCCGAATTGTCGTAATGGCCGCAGAGCATCATCACGCTGTTGATCCGCCGCGAGCGGTGCCAGGGGCAGACTTGCACGCCCGTTTCGGGATCGCGGCCGTCGAAGGCGAGGAAAAGACCCGCGCGGGCAAGCTGGCGGCAGGACATCGCCACCGCGCATTGCCGGAAATAGGCGCCGACCACGGTTTCGACGTCGTTCGCCAGATTGCCGAAATTCTTCATGAACCAGGCAAGGGCGCGGTTGCGCGCGCCGGTGTCGCTTTCCGACCTGGCGACTTCCTCGTCGACTTGAATGCTCCGGTCGCGCGCCTGGGTGCGGAGCATGTCGAGCAGCGTCTCGATCGCCTCTTCTGCCGAGCCCTCCCCGATCAAGGTGTCGGTGACGGCGAGCGCGCCGGCATTGATCAGCGGATTGCGCGGAAGGCCCTGCTCGTGCTCGAGCTGAACGATCGAATTGAACGCGCTGCCCGAAGGCTCGCGCCCCACCCGCGTCCACAGCTCCACCCCGGCCTTGTCCAGCGCGAGCGCCAGCATGAACACCTTGGAAATGGACTGGATGGAGAAAGGTTCGCCGCAATCGCCGGCGCCGTGGACGCGGCCTTGTGCGTCCGCGAAGGCGATGCCGAGCTTGTTCGGATCGACCCGGGCCAGCGCGGGGATGTAATCGGCGACCTTGCCCGTGCCGCGCTGCGCCGCCGCCGCCGCGAGCGCCTCAGCGAGGATTTCGTCCATCGGGCGCCTCTTCCTCCGCCGGCGCCACGTCCTGCGGCGCTTCGTCCTCTTCGCGCAGGATCGTCTCGCGCAGCCATGCCTCGAACTCCGCCCGGCCGAGCACCGGCCCCGGCAGCGCCGCCATTTCCGGCGTGGGCTGGCGCATCTCCACTTCCTTGAGCCGCATCGGCCCGATCCTGAGCGGCGTGCCGGTCGCGAAGAGAGCGCGGGCGGCGGCATAAGGCTGGGGCTCGCTGCCGGCGATCGCGACGATCGGCGCGCGCAGCAGATCGATGTGGCGCAGGATCTCGCGCCCGACCGGCGCCAGCCTTGGATCGGCGCTGACGATGATCTCGAACGGCGGCGTCCGCGCCTCCCCCTCCACCAGGGTCAGCTGATAGACGCGTCCCTCATAGCCAAGCACCTGCGTGGTGCCGCCCTCGGCGATGTCGAGGCGTTGCCGGGTCATACGCTCGACGCGCGCGCGACTGAGGTCGCCGCGGCGCCCGCCGACCAGCAGCGCGGCCAGCTGCTCCTCGAGGCCCACCCTGGGCCGCTCGCCATCGATGACGAGATAGCCGACATCGCCGACCGTCACGAACGAGATGCCGCCATGCCCGGCCGCGAAGACGGTGCGCGCATTGCC
>DATINU010000221.1:0-5491 GCA_035473955.1 Allosphingosinicella sp. | reverse complement strand
CAGCCCGGCGTCGGGCTCGGCCTGCCGCTGCCTCCCGAAACCGCGTCGAGCGGCGTCGATCGCTCGGCCTTCGACTTCGCCCAGTTCATCGCGCACATCTTTCCGGAATCGATGATCGAGGCGCTGGCGTCGAACTCGATCGTGCAGATCGTCGTCTTCTCGCTCTTCCTCGGCGTCGCGATCACCGCGGTCGGCGAGCCGGCCCGGCCGCTGGTCCGGGCGATGGAGGGCCTGGTCAAGGTCATGCTTCAGGTCACCGATTATGTGATGCGCTTTGCGCCGATCGCGGTGTTCGCGGCGGTTTCGGCGACAATCGCGGAACGCGGTCCGGCGATCCTCGGTACCTACGGCTATTTCATGGGCAGTTTCTATTTCGGGCTGCTTCTGCTCTGGGTGCTGCTGCTCGGCGCCTGCCTGCTCGTCGTCGGCACGCGCACGCGCCTCCTGGTGCGCTACATTCGCGATCCGATCGTGCTCGCTTTCTCGACCGCCTCGTCGGAAGCCGCCTTCCCGCGCACGCTGGAGGCGCTGGACCGGTTCGGGGTGCCGCCGCGGATCGCCAGCTTCGTCCTGCCGCTCGGCTATTCGTTCAATCTCGACGGCTCGATGATGTACATGACCTTCGCGTCGATCTTCATCGCCCAGGCCTATGGCATCGATCTGACCTGGGGGCAGGAAATCGCGATGCTGCTCACCTTGATGATAACCTCCAAAGGGATCGCCGGCGTGCCGCGCGCGAGCCTGGTCGTGATCACCGCGACCTTGTCCCAATTCAACATCCCCGAGGCCGGCATCCTGCTCATCCTCGCGATCGACCATTTCCTCGACATGGGCCGATCGGCGACCAACGTGGTCGGCAATGCGGTGGCGAGCGTGGTCGTCGCGAAATGGGAGGGCGGCCTCGACCCGGTCGAACCCGCCGATATCGAGCCGCCGCACGCCCCGACGCACCGCAAGACCCCGCCGCCCGCGGAGAGCTGATGCTGGTTCGCGGCGAGCGTGATGGGCGCGCTGGCGTGCAGCCCGCGCTCAGCGCCCGCCGTCACGCATAGGCGTAGGGCCCGCCCTTTTCGAGCGCCGCGCCATAAGCCGGGCGGGCGTGGATCCGCTCGAGCCAGTCTGAAAGATGCGGATGCTCCGGCCCGAGGCCGGCGCGGACGCGGGCGATTTCGAGCGGGAAGCTCATCATCACGTCGGCGGCGGTGAACTCCTCCCCGGCGAACCAGTCGCGCGCGGCGAGCTCGCTTTCGAGCCAGCCCAGATGCTGGCCGAACATCTTCAGCAGCGGCTTGCGGGCGGGCTTGCCGAGCATCCCCAGCCGGCCGACGACGAGCAGCGCCAGCAAGGGGGGCATCATCGATCCTTCCGCATAATGAAGAAACTGGCGGTAGAGGAGAACCGAATCGCGATTGGCGGGCGGCCCGAGCCGCCCCTCCGCTTTCTCGACCAGATATTCGACGATCGCGCCGGTCTCGGCGATCACGCGGCCGTCATCCTCGATCACCGGCGATTTGCCGAGCGGATGGATCTTCCGGAGCGACGGCGGCGCCAGCATGGTCTTCCTGTCGCGTTCGTAGCGAACGATCTCGTAGGGCAGCGCCAGCTCCTCGAGCAGCCAGAGCACGCGCTGCGAGCGTGAGTTTTCGAGATGGTGGACAATGATCATAAGCTGGCCTTCGCGGTGAGCGCGGCCAGCTCCCTGACGAGCTTGGCGGCGAGGGTGGCGGTGACGTTGTCGCGGTCGCGCACCGGATTCAGCTCGACGATGTCGGCGCCGACGATGGGGCCGGGGACGCGCTGGAGGACCTGCAGGAATTCGCGCACGCTCGGCCCGCCCGGCTCATGGTGCGAGACGCCGGGCGCGAAGGCGGGATCGAAGCCGTCGAGATCCACGCTGATGTAGAGCGGCGTCTCGGGGATCGGCACGCGCCCCGGTGCGAAATCGCGCATCTCGACGATCTCGACGCCGAAGCGCGCCGCCTGGGCGCGGCCGTGCGCATTGAGCGTACGGATGCCGAACTGGACGAGGCGGCGGGCGTGCCCCGCCTCCATGATCCGGGCGAAGGGCGAGGCATGGCTGAGCGGGTCGCCGTCATAATCGTCGTAGAGATCGGGATGGGCGTCGAAATGGAGGATGTTGAGCGGCCCGTGCACCGCCGCGAGCGCGGCGACGATCGGCCCGGTCACCATATGGTCGCCGCCGAGCGAGATCGGCGCGGCCCCGGCTTCGGCCGCGCTACGGACGGCTTCGGCGATCAGCGCCGGGTCTCCCGCATCCTCATTGAGAGGCAGGTCGCCCGCATCCTCGACATGGATATCCGTGCCGAGTTCGAGACCGCTTTCGCTGGCGGCATTGCCGTGGTCCGAGGCCAAGGCGGCCCGGATCGCCGCCGGCCCGGCCGCGGCGCCGCGCAGGAACGAGCTGTGGCTGTCGGTCGGCAGGCCGATCAGGCGGACGCGCATGCGACGATCCAGGCGGCGGCTGGGAAGACGACCCGTTCGCCGTCGCGGTGGGCGGCCGCGATGCCGGCGATCTGTTCGAGCGCCTGCCGGCGCGCGTCTTCATCCAGTCCGGTCAGCAGCCGGGCGATGGGGCCGATCCGGGCGAAATAATGAACCGCGTCAGCCACCGGATCTTCGCCCGCGCCTGCCGCGAAATCGAAAGCGAGCGGCTCGATCCTGGGCGGCCCGAAGCCGGCCGCTCCGAGCACCGCCTGAATGCGCGCCGGATCGGCGAAGGCGAACGGCCCGACCAGCGGCTCGGGGGCGCCCAGCGTGTCGGGGGCAAAGCGCTCGAGAACCGGGCGGAGCGCGACGATCCAGCCATTCTCGCCGCGCGCCCGAAAGCAGGAGAAGAGCAACCGGCCGTCCGCCGCGACGAGTGAGTGGAGGTGCACGAAGGCACCTTCGGCATCGTCGAAGAACATCACGCCGTGGCGGGAGACGAGCAGATCGAACGCGCCGGAGGCGGGCCGCCAGCTTGCCGCGTCGCCGGTTTCGAAGCGAAGCCCGGAACGGTCCCCTGCCCGCTCCCGCGCGGCGGCGATCAGGGCATCGGAAAGATCGAGGCCGGTGACCGTCGCCTCGGGGAGCGCCCCGGCGAGGGCGAGGCTGGTGGCTCCGGCCCCGCAGCCGATGTCGAGGATGCGCCGCGGCGCGAACGGCAATGCGCGCGCGACGAGCGCGTCGTTGAGGGGGCCGAGCGTGCGGTCGGTCCGCCGCCATTCCTCGGCCCAGGCCTCGCCGACGCGGCCCTGCCATTCGATCGTGTCGGTCATGTTCCGGCCCTAGCGCGCCGCCGCGCCAATTGAAACTTGCCCCTCGGAGCCGAACTGGGCAGAGCCCCGAACCCCATGGAGCGTCCCAGCATCGCCATGCCCGGCAAGCGCGAGTTCGTGCTGCTGATGGCCGCCCTGATGGCGTCGAACGCGCTGGCGATCGACGTCATGCTGCCGGCCTTGCCCGCGATCGGCCGCTCGCTCGACGTGCTGGCGGACAATCAGCGGCAGCTCGTCATCACCTTCTACCTGCTCGGCTTCGGCGCGGCGCAGCTCTTCTACGGGCCGGTGGCGGACCGGTTCGGGCGCAAGCCGCTGCTGATCGGCTGCATGGCCTTCTACGCGATCTTCGCCGGCCTTTCCGGGATCGCGGGCAGCATGAACCTGCTGCTGGCCGCGCGCTTCGCGCAGGGCATGGCGGCGGCCGGGACGCGGGTGCTGGTGGTCGCGATCGTGCGCGACCGCTTCCACGGACCCGCCATGGCGCAGATCATGTCGCTGACCATGATCATCTTCATGATCGTGCCGGTGCTGGCGCCGAGCTTCGGCCAGGCGGTGCTGCTGACCGGCAGCTGGCGGTACATCTTCATCATCCTCGCCGTCTATGCGGTCGGCCTGGCGCTCTGGGGCTGGTTCCGGGTGCCCGAGACGCTGGCGAAGGAAGACCGGCAGCCCCTGTCGGCGGCGCAAATCGGGCGGGCCTCGGCGGAGACGCTGAGGACGCGCGCCTCGATCGGCAATACGGTCGCCTCCACTTTGGCCTTTGGCGGCCTCTTCGCCTATATCGGATCGATCCAGCAGATCGTCTTCGACGTGTTCGGCCGGCCCGAATTGATCGGGCTGGTCTTCGCCTGCTGCGCGGGGCCGATGGCGATCACGTCTTATGCCAATTCGCGCCTCGTCATGCGGCTCGGTCCGCGCCGGCTCCTGCTCACCGCCCTGGTCAGCTTCACCGCGATTTCGCTGGTCCATCTCCTGCTGGTGCTGGCGAGCGGCGAATCGATCTGGTCGTTCGTCGTCATGCAGGCGCTGACTTTGGCCTGTTTCGGCCTGGTCGGGGCCAATGCCGGAGCGCTGGCGATGGAGCCGCTCGGCCATATCGCCGGCACCGCCTCGGCGCTGCAGGGGATGATCGGGACGATCGGGGGGGCGTTGATCGGGCTCCTGATCGGGCAGATGTTCGACGGGACGACGGTGCCGCTCGTCGCCGGCTTCGCGGTCTGCGGCGCGCTGGCGCTTGCCGCCGCGCTATGGGCAAATCCGAAGCCGAAGGCCGCGCCGGTGGAACCGGCGCGGCCCGAAGTTGACGCCTGAACGCGGCCCGAAGTTGACAAAGTGGACGCCTGGAACGGCTCCTGCGTATGACCCTCTCACCCCGTGTTCATGGATCCCGGATCAAGTCGGGGGTGACCGTCTGAGAGAGCTAGACGTCGTCCTCCGCGTCGGGGCCGACCATCAGCGCCTCGGCGACCTGATCGGTGTGGCCGCGAATCGCGCGTTCGATCTTGGCGCCGACCTCGGGATTGTCCTTGAGATAGGCCTTGGCGTTCTCGCGGCCCTGGCCGATCCGGATCGAATCGTAGCTGAACCAGGAGCCGGATTTCTCGACGATCCCGGCCTTGGCGCCGAGATCGAGGATCTCGCCGAGCTTGGAGACGCCCTCGCCGTACATGATGTCGAACTCGACCTGCTTGAACGGCGGGGCCAGCTTGTTCTTCACCACCTTCACGCGGGTGGTGTTGCCGATGATCTCGTCGCGGTCCTTGATCTGGCCGGTGCGCCGGATGTCGAGGCGGATCGAGGCGTAGAATTTGAGCGCATTGCCGCCGGTCGTGGTTTCGGGATTGCCGTACATCACGCCGATCTTCATGCGCAGCTGGTTGATGAAGATCACCAGGCACTTGGATTTCGAGATCGAGCCGGTGAGCTTGCGCAGCGACTGGCTCATCAGCCGCGCCTGCAGGCCGACATGGCTGTCGCCCATCTCGCCCTCGATCTCGGCGCGGGGCACCAGGGCGGCGACCGAATCGATGACCAGGATGTCGACCGCGTTGGAGCGGACCAAAGTGTCGGTGATTTCCAGCGCCTGCTCGCCCGTATCGGGCTGCGAGACGATGAGGTTGTCGATGTCGACTCCGAGTTTCTTGGCATAAATCGGATCGAGCGCATGTTCGGCATCGATGAAGGCGGCAACGCCGCCAGCAGCCTGCGCC
>DATINU010000220.1:0-7111 GCA_035473955.1 Allosphingosinicella sp. | reverse complement strand
CTCGTCGCCAAGGGGATCTTCCGAAGCGAGAGCGAAGCCGTCCGGATCGTCCGCGCTCATGATCCTCAGCTCGAAGCGGGGGCCGTCTTCGCCGGCGGCGCGGGCGCCGCCATCCGGCGAGACGGTGGCGAGCCAGGTTTCGCCGGCGCGCATCTCGAGCGGATAATCGTCGTGGCGCCCCAATATGGCCTCGGGGTCGCTTCGGTCGATCGTGCCCCGCCAGATCTGCCAGCTGCCCTGTTGCGTGCCTGTCGGCGGCGTGGCGCGCGGAGCGGGCAGCGGTGGCAGCGCGACGACGCGGACGGCATAGGCGCCCCGCGGCTCGTAACCGAGGGCATAGACGCGCAGCCGGTAATCGCCGGTCCGCGGCGCGACGAAATCGAGCCGCTCGTCGGGAATCGGCTCTCCCTCGTCGACGAGGCCGGGGCTGGTCGATTCGGCGATCGGCTGGCCCTGACGGATCTCGATACGGGACGGAAAGCCGCCCTGCGGCGGCGCCGTCACGATCGCGCGATAGCGGGTGCCCGCGACCAGCCGCAGCCGATGCTCGGCATAGGAAATGTCGTGCTCGCCGCGCGGCGAGGCGTCGGTCACGCGGCCCTCCGCAACCAGCAAAGGGGCCGGCGCCGGTTGCGCCAGGGCGGCGAGGAGGGCGAGCACCGGAGTCATTCCGAGACGCTGAGCCGATAGGGCATCGGCGCGCCGTGGAGGGGCGCCATCACCCGCACGATATAGTCTCCGCTCCGTTCGGGCCGCACCGCCGCCGCCGCCGGCCCGGTCGCCGAACCGTCGCCATAGCCGATACGATCGAACCAGGGGTCCTGCTCGACCGCGGCGCGGACGCTAAGCTCCAGCCCGCGATGGCCTTCGTCGTCCGCGCCGGGGGCGCCCGGGGTGACGCGCTCGGCCGTGATCATCGTCTCCCGGCCGGCGCCGAGGCCGAGCCGGTATTCGTGGAACGACCGGCCCTGGACATCGTCGGGATCGGTGGCGGTCAGGCTCGCCTCCCAGACCCGCCAGGTCGCGGGCCGGGTTTCGGCCGGGGCGGGCGCGAGCGGGAGCGCGTTGGCCGCGAGCGGCGTCACGGTCAGCGTGTAGGGCGCGGTTTCGAGGCTGGAATTGCCGGGAAGGGTGCTGGAGACGCGGACCAGGTAGAGGCCGGTCGCGGGCGGCCCGTAGGTGAGCGCTACGGTCAACGGCGGGGCAAAGGCGGAATCGGTGGCGATATATTGCGGCTCTCCGGGAGCTCTGAGTTCGAGCGTCAGGCTCTCGGTGTCGCCGGAGCCAGTGGCGGTGAAGCGGTAGCGCGTGCCGGCGCTCAGCAGCAACGGATAGACGTCGGAGGGATGGCCGGTTTCCGGATCGGTCCCGTCGGCCTCCATGATCGTCGCCTCGATCGCATAAGGGAAGGCCGAGACCGGGGGCGCCTGCTGCGCGAATGAAGCCGCGAGGAGCAGGAGCGGGTTCATCGGCCCTAGACGCTCGCGAATCTGTCCGTCGCGCGGACTAGGCCGTCGAGAATGCCCGGCTCGTTGAACAAATGACCGCCATCGGGGACGATGTTCAGCTCGACCTCGGGCCAAGCCTTTTTGAGGTCCCAAGCCGCCGCCGGCGGCGTGCAGCAATCGTGGCGGCCCTGGACGATCACGCCGGGAATGTGGCGGAGCTTGTGCGCGTCCTTCAGCAGCTGGCCTTCCTCGAGCCAGCCGCGGTTGACCATATAGTGGTTCTCGATCCGGGCGATGGCGATCGCGAAGGCGTCGTCGGTACTCTCCTCGATCACTTCGGGATGCGGGAGCAGGGTGACGGTCTCGGCCTCCCACTTGCTCCAGGCTTTGGCGGCTTCGAGCTGCGCGGCGCGATCGTCGCCGGTGAGGCGGCGGTGATAGGCCGCGACCGTGTCGCCGCGCTCCGCGTCCGCGAGCGGGGCGAGGAATTCATCCCATTTGTCCGGGTAAACTTCCGAGGCGCCATATTGGTAGAGCCAGTCGAGCTCGGTCTGGCGGAACAGGAAGATGCCGCGCAGGACCAGCTCGGTGACGCGATCGGGATGGGTCTGGGCGTAAGCGAGCGCGAGCGTCGAACCCCAGGAGCCGCCGAACGCCATCCACCCTTCGTGGCCGGCCATGACTCGGAGCTTCTCGATATCCTCGACCAGGTGCCAGGTGGTGTTCGCCTCGAGGCTGGCATGCGGGGTCGAGCGGCCGCAGCCGCGCTGATCGAACAGCAGGATATCGTATTTCGCCGGATCGAACTGGCGGCGGTGATCGGGGCTGCAGCCGGCGCCGGGGCCGCCATGCAGCATCACCACCGGCTTGCCGCCCTTCGTGCCGCAGCGCTCCCAATAGAGGCTGTGCCCGTCGCCGACGTCGAGCCGGCCCGTCTCGTAGGGCTCGATCGCGGGATAGAAGCTGCGGCGGTCGGCGAAGGACGTGTCGGCCATGATCGGTTCCCCTGCTGGCGGGCGGTGCTACCAAATCGCGTGCCGCTGGCGCTATAGCTTTGTGCCATGGCCGCGCAGCCCCTCGTTTCGGTGATCGTGGCGGCGCGCGATGCCGACGCGACCTTGGCCGCGGCGCTGCAATCCGCGCTCGCCCAAAGCCACCGCCGGTTCGAGATCATCGTGGTCGACGACGGCTCGACCGACGCTACCGCCGAAATCGCGCGGGAGTTCGCGCGAAGGGATAAGCGGGTCCGGCTGATGCAGGGGCGCGGCGCGGGCGTCTCCGCCGCGCGCAACGTCGCGCTCGCCGTCGCTTCGGGGCGCTACGTGGCGCCGCTCGACGCCGACGATCTCTGGCACCCGGCCAAGCTCGAACGGCAGGTAGCGGCGGCGGAAGGCGCTGCCGAACCGCCGGGCTTCGTCTATTGCTGGCTCCGGCACATCGACGGCGAAGGTCGTGTCACGGGCTCCGGCCCCCGCGACGATTTTCATGGCTGCATCGCGCACAGGCATCTCTACAAATGCGCGGGCGCGGCGGGAGGCACGGCGCTCATCCGGCGCGACGCAATGACGGCGATCGGGGGCTATGACGAGAGGCTCGATCGTTGCGAGGATTTCTTCCTGCAGCTGCGTATCGCCAGCCGCCATCCGGTCACGGTCGTGCCCGAATATCTGCTGGGCTATCGCGGCGTGCCTGGCTCCTTGAGCCGCGACCGCGACACCGTGCTTCGCAATTGGAGACTGCTTCGCATGCTGTCGCGCCAATCCTGCCCGGGCATCACGCATCGCTTCGATCGATGGATGTATGCCCGCCAATTCTATCAGGCGGCCGAAGCCCGGCTGGTTGCGAGAGCCTGGCTCTCCGGCTTCGGTCTCCTGCTAAAGGCGGCCTTGCGGGACCCGCCGTGGACATTCGGTTCGGCCTGGCTCCGCCTGTCGTCAATGCTCGACCGGCGGCCGGCACCCGTGCCGGGGCCCGCGTTTCTCGCGATCGACCCGCGCGAGAGGCTCGGCCCCGAGCCGATGACGGAGAGAGCGGCCGCGTTCTGGCTGCGGTGGCTCGATACGAAGCGGATGGCGAAATTGGCGCGGCGCGACGCGGCTTACGCTTCTAGAAGCTTTCCTCGGCGTAGATGCGGCTGATGTCGCCGGCCCATTCGCCGTTGTAGCGGTCGAGCAACCGCTCCGCCGGGGTCTTGCCGGAGGCGAGCACCTCGCGAAGCGGGTCGAGGAAGCCCGATTCATTGTCGCCCGAACTGTTGAGATAGGCGCGCGCGTTCAGCCCGGCCTCGGCGATGGCGAGGACCCGCTTGCCGAGCTCGGCGAGACTTTCGCCACCCGGGATGGGAGTGGCCAGGCCCTGCCTGGGCACGGCGTCGCGCAGCGCCTGGCGCTCTTCGATGCTCCAGTCCCTGACCTCGTCCCAGGCGGCGTCGAGCGCGCCGCTGTCGTAGAGCAGCCCGACCCAGAAAGCGGGCAGCGCGCAGATCCGGCTCCACGGGCCGCCGTCGGCACCGCGCATTTCGAGGAAGGATTTGAGGCGGACCTCGGGGAAAATCGTCGAAAGATGATCGGTGAAATCGGAGATGCGGGGCTTTTCGCCGGGCAGGCCGGGCAGGCGCCCTTCGAGGAAGTCCCGGAAGGATTGGCCGGCGACGTCGATATAATGGCCGTCGCGGTAGACGAAGTACATCGGCACATCGAGCGCGAAATCGAGATAGCGCTCGTAGCCGAAGCCGTCCTCGAAGACGAAGGGCAGCATGCCGGTCCGGTCCGGATCGGTGTCCGACCAGATGTGGCTGCGATAGGAAAGGTAGGAATTCGGGCGGCCCTCTAGGAAGGGCGAATTGGCGAAAAGGGCGGTGGCGAGCGGCTGCAAGGCAAGGCCGACCTGGAATTTCTTCGCCATATCGGCTTCTGATGAATAATCCAGATTCACCTGTATGGTACAGGTGCGGAGCATCATGTCGAGCCCGAGGCTGCCGACCTTCGGCATATAGTTGAGCATGATCGCGTAGCGGCCCTTGGGCATGACCGGCAGGTCGCTGCGCTTCTTGTCCGGCCACATGCCGAGGCCGAGGAAGCAGAGGCCCAATTTCTCCCCCACCGCCTTGGCCTGTTCGAGGTGGCGGCCGGTTTCGGCGCAGGTCTGGTGGAGATGCTCGCGCTGCGCGCCCGACAATTCCAGCTGGCCGGCGGGCTCGAGGCTGACCGCGCCGTCGGGGCCGGTAAGCGCGATCACATTGCCGTTCTCGATCACCGGCTCCCAGCCGAACTGGGTCAGCTCGCCGAGCAGGTCGCGGATGCCGCCGGGCTCGTCATAGGAGGGGGCGGCATGATCGCGGCAGCGGAAGACGAACTTTTCGTGCTCGGTGCCGATCGTCCAGCGGTCCTTCGGCTTCTCGCCTTTGGAGAAGGTCGCGAGCAAGTCGTCGCGGCTCTCGATCGGGCGATCTTTCGCATTGCTGGTCTCGGTCCGAGTGGTCATGCGGGGCCGTCTAGCCGGGCATTTGGCCCGCCGCCAGCGCGTTTCGCTTCGCTACCAATCGCCGGCTGCCGCCATCCAAAGGCTCACCGCCGCCAGCGCCGCCGTATCGGCGCGCAGGATGCGGGGACCGAGCGAGACGGGGCGGGTTTGAGGAAGGGCGCGGATCAGCTCGCCCTCCTCATCGGTGAAGCCGCCCTCCGGGCCGATCAGGATGGCGGCCGGGCCGGGCTTCGGGGCGAAGGCCTCGCCGCCGCGCTCGTCGGCGAAATAGAGGGCGCGCCCGGGGGGCCAGGTTTTGAGCAGGGCGTCGAGCTTCGCGGGCTCCGCGAGCTCGGGCAGCGCCGTGCGTTCGCATTGCTCGGCTGCCTCGATCGCATGGGCGCGAAGGCGTTCGAGGTTGAGTCGGTCGACGACGGTCCGCCGCGTGATCGCCGGCTGGAGGCGGGCGACGCCGAGCTCGGTCGCCTTTTCCACCAGCCAGTCGATCCGCCCGCGCTTGATCGGCGCGAACAGCAGCCACAGATCGGGCACGCTTTCACGCTCCCGCAGCCGCTCGCGCACGCCCAGCGTCGAGCGCTTTTTCCCCGCCTCCCGGATCTCGGCCAGCCATTCGCCGCTGCGGTCGTCGAACAATTTCACCTTGTCGCCTGGCCCGAGCCGAAGCACGGCGCCGAGATAGGTGCCCTCGACGGTCACGTTCGCGCCTTCGGCGAGCGGCTGATCGACGAACAGGCGCGGCAGGCTGTGCGGCGGCCAGGCGGGGGTGGCGGGCATGAGCCTCCCTTACCGTCCGGGCCGAGCCTGTCGAAGCCCTCAATTTCCCGGAAACGAAAGAAATGGCCTTCGACAAGCTCGGGCCGAACGGTATCTGTGGCGCGTGCCAGACGACAGCCTCCAGCAAACCGACATCGTTCCCGACAGCGAGCGGCGCGGGCTGATCGGCGCGTTGCCGGCGCCCGCCCGTCCCTATGCCTCGCTGATCCGGCTGGACCGGCCGATCGGAGCGTGGCTGCTGTTCTGGCCCGGCGCCTGGGCGGTGGCGCTGGCGGGGATGGGCGGGCGCGGTTGGCTGTTGATCGCTTTGCTGGCGCTCGGTGCCTGGGCGATGCGCAGCGCGGGCTGCGTCTATAACGATATCGTCGACAAGGACCTGGATGCGAAGGTGGGACGGACGCGACTGCGGCCGCTGGCGAGCGGCCGCGTCTCGCTCAAGGGCGCCTGGACCATGCTGATCGCGATGAGCCTGATCGGACTCATCGTCCTGCTACAGCTCCAGCGGACCGCGCAGGGCGTGGCGCTGGCCAGCTTGTTCCTGGTCGCCGCTTATCCCTTCATGAAGCGGCTCACCTGGTGGCCGCAGGCTTGGCTCGGGCTGGTCTTCTCCTGGGCGGCTTTGGTCGGCTGGCCCGCGGTGACGGGGCAGGTCGAACTGCCGGCGCTGCTGCTCTGGGGCGGCGCGGTCTTCTGGGTGATCGGCTACGACACGATCTACGCGCTCCAGGACAAGGAGGACGACGCGCTGGTCGGCGTCAAATCCTCGGCGCTGGCGCTGGGGCGGCAGGCGAGGCTTGGCGTGCTGGTCTGCTACGTCGTCGCGCTGGGACTTTGGGCGGCGGCGATTCACGAAGTGCGGATCGAATGGTTCGCCCTGCTCGGCCTGGCGCCGATGGCGCTGCATCTGCTCTGGCAGGTGGCGACGCTGCAGCCGGATGACGGCGCAAACGCGCTCGCCAAGTTCCGCTCCAACCGGCTCGCGGGACTGCTCATGTTCGCCTGCTGCTACGTCGTGGGGACAGCCTAGCCCCGGCTTGCTTTTGCGGAGCGAGGCTCTACGTCGCGCCGATGCTCAGTGTCAGCGAAGCGGAACACCGCGCGGCCGCGTTGATCGAAGCCGCCCGCAAGGCCGGCGCCGATGCCGCCGACGTCCTCTATGCCGGCGATGCCGCGACCGAGGTGCAGGTCCGCCTTGGCGCGCTCGAGGACGTGACCCGATCGGACGGCGAGGAGATCGGGCTGCGCTTTTTCGTCGGCAGCCGCTCGGCCAGCGTCTCATCTTCCGATCTCTCCGCCGAGGCGATGGCGGCTCTGGTCGAGCGGGCCGCCGCGATGGCGCGAGAGGCGCCCGAGGATCCCTATGCGGGCCTCGCGCCCGAGGAACGATTGTATACGGGCGGCGCGCC
>DATINU010000219.1:0-10111 GCA_035473955.1 Allosphingosinicella sp. | reverse complement strand
TGGCGAGCATGCGGGCGCGGGCGCTCCCGGGCAGGAGCAAGGCGAGGCAGAGCCAGACCAGGGTCGCGTTGGCGGCATGGCCGCTGGGGAAGGCATAGGATTGGGCGGCGACGAGGTGCGGCTGGTCCTCGGGGCGGAGATGGGCGATCCAGCCCTTCTGCAGCGTGACCAGCATTCGGCCCGTCAGCGTGATCCCGGCGAGCAGGAGGGCGCCCCGGAGATCGCGGCGGACGAAGAGGATCGCGAGGCCGATCGCGGTGACGGCGAGCAGCGCCCGCGCGCTGCCCGCTTCGGTGGCGATCCGCGCGCCCATGGCGAGCCGCGGCGAATCGCCCGCATAGAAGAAGAGCAGCAGGCCGCGGTCGAACTCCAGACCGCCGAACAGCAGCATCACCGCCCAGGCGAGCACCAGGGCGGCGAGGACGAACGGCATCAGCTTGCGCGGACCATGCGCCAGCCGGCCCGCGGATCGGCCGGGACGATCGCATCGCCCTCGACGCGGCCTTCATAAGCCCGGCGGCCGCCCCCGAGATCGGCGACGAAGCGGATCCGGGCGCCGGTCAGGGCGCCTTGCTCGATGCGGACGGTGCCGCCGTTCACCTCGGCGGTGCCGACGAAGGCCTGATATTGCTGATCGAGCGCGATCGGGATCGAGCGGCCTTCCTCGTTCAGCGTCCAGCGCCCCTCGATCCGGGCGGGGACGATCCACAGGAAGACGGTGACGTTGCCGATCCGGCGGCGCTGGTCGGGACGCCAGTCGCCCATGTCGAAACTGTGGCTGACCACGCGCGTGCCGGCGCGCATCTGCGCGAGGATGCGGGGGCGGAGGCGCAGGTTGACCTCCTGGGTGAGGTAAAGGGTGAGCACGTCGGCCTCGGCGAGCGGGGTGCGGAACAGGTCTTCGCGGCGGAAGGCGAGGCGATTGACGACGCCGGCGGCGCGGGCATTGGCGTTCGCCTCGCGGATCCGTTCGGGATCGATATCGACGCCGAGGCCGCGCGCGCCGAGGCTGCGGGCGGCGGCGATCAGGATGCGGCCGTCGCCGGTGCCGAGATCGATGACGAAATCGTTGGCGCCGATTTGGGAAAGGGCGAGCATGGCATCGATCACTTCGAGGTCGCTCGCGACATTGGGGGCATCGAGCCGCGGGCGGCCGCCGGTGTAGCGGGCCGGATCGAATTGGCTCGGCAGCGCTCGCTCGGCCGGCTGCGCGGATGGGCCGAACCAGCGGTAGGCGAGCAGGAACAAGAGGGCGATCAGCCCGGCGCCGAGCAACACGCTGAGGCAGGAACGGCGCTTCATTCAGGATCCTCCATGATAACCCTCTTTCCCTCTCCGCCCGGGAATGTCACCAATGTTGCGGCAAAAGGGAGGCGAAACGTGGGCGGCGACGAACAGGCAGGGCAAACGCACGACGGGGCCGCGGCGATGCAAAGCCTCGATCCGAACCAGATCAAGGTGATGCGGATCAGGGCGGCGCTGGTCTCCGCGGGCGCGCTCGTCATCGCCTTCGTGCTGGACCTGGGGCCGCTGCGGGAGACGCCGGCGCCCGCATACGCCTTGTCCGGCGTCGTGCTGCTGCTGGCGCTCTATCTGGTGTTGGTCTTTCCCGGCCGGCGCTACCGGGCCTGGGGCTATGGCGAGGGCGAGGACGAGCTGGCGGTCCGCCATGGCGTGCTGGTGCGCCGGCACACGATCGTGCCGTTCGGCCGGGTCCAGCATATCGACGTCGCGCAGGGGCCGATCGAGCGGCGCTACGATCTCGCCACCCTGATCCTGCATACGGCCGGGACGCGCAGCGCTTCGGTGTCGCTGCCGGGCCTCAAGCAGCCGGATGCCGAGGCGCTGCGCGACCGGATCCGCGCCAAGATTCGCCAGGATCTGGTGTGAGCGAGAGCCTTTCCGAACCGCGGCGGCTGCATCCCGCGACCTTGATCGTCCGTTGGCTGAAGATCGTGCCGCAGATGCTCTTCGCCGGCGTCGGCATCGCCGCGGCGACCCGGGGCGGGGGGATCGACCGTTTCCTGTGGTTCGCTTTGATCATGGCGGGGGTCGGCGGGCTTTTCGCTTTGCTCTTCTGGTGGCGCTTCACCTACCGGGTCGGCGACGGCGAGGTGGTGATCGAGAAAGGCCTGTTCCAGCGCCAGCGCCGCGTGATCCCGTTCGACCGGGTGCAGGACATCGCCATCGAGCAGCGGCTGCTCGCCCGCCTGTTCGGCACCGCGAAGGTCAGGATCGAGACCGGCGGCGCGGCCAAGGACGAGGGCGACCTCGACATGATCTCGCTCGCCGACGCGCAGGCCCTGCGCGACCGGATCAGGCGTGGGCCCGGGGCGGTCGCGATCGCCGAGGCCGAGGAGGCGCGCGAGGAGCCCGTATTGTTCGCGATGAGCATCGAGCGGCTGCTGCTTTCGGGGCTGTTCGGCTTCTCTTTGGTCTTCTTCGCGGCGATCGCCGCGTTCGTGCAGCAGCTCGATCAGTTCGGACTGGTCGAATGGGACAATCTGGTCACCGAGGAACGGGCCGAAGCGGCGGCGGGCTATGCGACGGTGCAGCTCGCGCTGATCCTCGCCTTGCTGATCCTCGCGGCGGGCGTGGTGGCCGGCGTGGCGAGGACGGTGGCGCGCGATTACGGCTTCCGACTCACCAGGGCGGAGAGCGGCCTGCGAAGGCGGCGCGGGCTGTTCACGCTTTCCGAAGTGGTGATCCCGCTGCGGCGGACGCAAGTGGCGTTGATCGAGACCGGGATCCTGATGCGCCGGCTGGGCTGGCACCGGTTGTCCTTCCAGACGCTCGGCGCCGACCAGAAGGAGCGCGGCCTTCAGGTCGCCGCGCCGTTCGCAAGGATGGCGGAGATCGCGCCGATCCTCGCCGAGGCCGGTTTCCCGATGCCGCCGCCGCGATCGGAATTCCGCGGCGTGCCGCGCCGCGCGCTGCTGCGCCAGGCCGCGCCATGGCTGGTTCTGGCCGGGTTGGCGACGATCGCCGCCTTCGCCTTCGACCTGCGCGCGGGGATCGGCGCGGCGGCGCTGCTGGTGGCGGCGGTGCTGGCGGTGCTGCGCTATCGCAAGCACGGCCATGCCCTGGGCGAGGCGGCCCTGTTCGTGTCGAGCGGGTTGCTGACTCGCCGGCTCTGGATCGTGCCCTATGAAAAGGCGCAGACGATCAACCTCTCGCGGGGGCCGGTGCAGCGGCGCATGCGGCTTGCCAGCCTCCTCGTCGACACGGCCGGCGCCTCGCCGCTGCGCGCGCCGGAAATGGCCGATCTCGATTTCAGGGAAGCGGAGCGGATGGCGGAAGAGCTGCTGGCCCGCTTCTATCGGGCGCGCGCTGCTTTTAAATATTCGACAACGTGACGAAGATCACGGCGGCGGTCCTCTTCGACTTGTAGTCTGGAGCAGGAAGAGGAGGGCCCTATGAACAGAGATACCAGTGATTTGGAGGCGGGCTTCAAGGGTACGGGCATTGTGGCGGTGGCGGGCGTCATCTTCATCGTGTCTACGCTCGCTCTGCTGGGGATTGCCGCCTTCAAACTTTTCTATGCCTATGGCGTCGAGCGCTGGCAGGATGTCGGTCCGGAACTGGTGCTTTGCGGCATGGCCGCGTTCACCGCCCTGGTCGGGGTGAGTTTGCTCCGTAGCGGGGGCTTGGCGGCCACGCAGCCCAACAGGGTCATCAACGACGCGGAATGGGATGCGATACGCGATCAGGTGAAAGCCGGCAGCGAAGAGCCGGTGACCCAGTATATACGGTTGACCAGCCTGACCGGCTTCACCGGTACCTTTACCAAGCTGGGGCTCAGCGGATTGCCCTTGGCGACCATTGGCCTGACGATGTTTTTTTCGTTGCTGTTTTTCCAAAGCAGCGAGTTCCTCGATCTCGCCAAGCTGACCTTGGGGGCGTTTATCGGCTCGTTCGTGCAGAAGCAGGTCGGAAACCAGGGCAGCAGTTCGGTAAAGCTCCCCACCGGCGAGACAGTGAAAATCTCCCGATCGGAGCCGGCTTACTAAGGCGCCCCGAGCCCGCCGGCGGTGCCGGCGAGCGACTTGAGACTGTCACCGTCCGCCGGCAGGGGGTAGACCGGTTCCATGCCGCTGGTCTTGCCGCACGATCGCCGCCGACAAAACGGCTTCACGCTCGTCGAGCTGATGGTGGTGATCGTCATCATCGGGCTCGCGGCGAGCGTGGTCGTGCTCGCCATGCCCGAGGCGGGCGGCAGCCTGGCGAGCGAGGCGGAGACCTTCGCGGCGCGGGCCAAGGCGGCGCGCGACGGGGCGATTCTCGACGCGCGGCCGGCGGCGATCAGGATCGGGCCGGGCGGCTATGCGGTGTCGCGACGGATCGACGGGCGGTGGCAGCCCGGGGGGCGCTATCCCTGGGCCGAGGGGACGACGGCGGCGATGAGCGGCGGCTCGGGCGATGCGGTGCGCTTCGACGCGACCGGCCTGGCCGAGCCCGCCGAGATCGTGCTCAGCCGCGACGAACGCAGGATCGCGGTCGAGATCGGCGAGGACGGCCATGTCGCGCTCAGACGCTGAGTCCGGCTTCGAGTCTTCGCGGCGTTCCGCCGAACACGGCTTCACGCTCATAGAAATGCTGGTGGCGCTCGCCATTTTCAGCCTGGCGGCGCTGGCGCTGCTGCGCCTTGGCGGCGCGACGGCGGCGAACGGGGCGCGGCTGGAAAGCCAGGCGATGGCGATGCTCGTCGCCCGCAACATCGCCGCCGAGACTTTGAGCGATCCCGCCGCGCCGAGCTTCGGCAGCTCAGCCGGCGAGGTGGTGAACGGCGGGCGGCGCTGGCGCTGGACCCGGAACGTCGCCCGCTCCCCCGAGGCGCGGATTCAGCAGATCGAGATCGTCGTCGAACCCGAAGCGGGCGGCTTCGGCCGTGCGGCGCTCACCATCTTCCGCAGGGCGGGCGCATGAAGCGCAACGGCTTCGAGTCTTCGTGGCGTTCCGCCCAACGGGGCTTCGAGCCCTTGCGGCGTTCTGCCCAACAGGGCTTCGAGCCCTTGCGGCGTTCCGCCCAACAGGGCTTCACGCTCGTGGAAATGCTGATCGCGCTGATGATCTTCGGCATGCTGACCGCGGCCGGGGTGACGCTGCTGACGCTGACCGTGCGGACGCAGGAGACGAGCGAGCGGCTGCTGGGTCAACTCGCCGAGGTCCGCGCGCTCTCCGCCTTGCTCACCGCCGATCTGGGGCAAGCGGCGCCCCGCATCCGGCGCGACCGGGACGGCCGGCGGATCGCGGCCTTTCGCGGCTCGGCGGGCGATGAGGCGCAGCTGATCGTGCTCACCCGGCGCGGCTGGGACGAGGAATCGGAGTCGCCGCACAGCGCGCTGCAGCGGGTGGAGTACCGGCTGGCCGAGGGCCGGCTGCTGCGGCGGGTCTTCACCCACGTCGACGGCCCGGCCCGGGCGGTCACGCAGGAGTTGCTGGGCGGGGTGCGCAGCGTCAGGCTGCGCTATCGCGACCGCGAGGGCGGCTGGCGCGAGAATTGGGACCCGACCGACCCCACCCTGTTGCCCCGCGCGGTCGAGCTGGTCACCGACGACGACGTGCACGGCCAGATCCGCCAGCTCTTCCTGGTCGGAGGCGCGCGATGAAGCGCGAGAGCGAGCGCGGCGCGGCATTGCTGGCGGTGCTGTTGCTGGTCGCGGTGACGGGCGCGATCGCGGCGGCGGCGCTGGAGCGTCTGCGGCTCTCGCGCGCGATCGCCGAAAATGCGACGGCGCTCGACCAGGCCCGCGCCTTCGCCGATGGCGCCGAGCAGCTCGCTTTGCTCACCCTCGACGACCGGATCGCCGAGAGCCCGGACAAGACGCTCGACACCGGCTGGAACGGCGCCGTGCGGCGGATCGCCTTGCCCGGCGGCGGCGGCGCCGAGGCGCGAGTGCGCGACGGCGGCAATTGCTTCAATCTGAACAGCCTCGTCGAGGGCGATCCGCGCACGGCGCTGACCCGGCGTCCCTCGGGCGTCTCGCAATTCACCGGGCTGATGCTGGCGCTGGAGGTGCCCGAGGCCGAGGCGCGGCGGATCGCCGAGGCGGCCGCCGACTGGATCGACAGCGATGGCGATCCGGGCCCGGTCGCCGCCGAAGACGCCGCCTATGCGGCCGGCGACGCGCCCTACCGGACGGGCAATACCCTGTTCGCCGATCCGGGCGAGCTGCGCGCAATCGCCGGGGTCTCCCCGGCGCTCTACCGGCGCCTGAGGCCCTGGCTTTGCGCGCTGCCGACCAGCGATCTTTCGCCGATGAACATCAACACGCTGCGGCCCGAGCAGGCGCCCCTGCTGGCGATGCTGGCGCCGGGGCAATTGGGCACCGAGCGCGCCCGGCAGGTGCTCGCGGGCCGCCCCTCGACGGGCTGGAGCAACCAGATCGAATTCTGGCGCACCGAGGCGCTGAGCGGGCTCAACGTTCCCCTCGACGTCCAATTGCAGCCGCAGCTCAAGACGGTCTGGTACAATCTCGACGTCGCGGTCCGCGTCGGTGAATCGCGTTTCGACGAGCATGTCCTGATCGACGCGCGCCTGCAGCCCTCGCGCATCGTCGCGCGGCGCTGGGGCAGCTGATTCCCGAGAGAAACGGGCGGACGACAATTGGGACCGGCGCCGCAACCGGCCAAGTAAATCGCAATAATTCCGCTTCGATTCAATGATTTCGGTGAATCATGCCAGTTTGTTCCCCTTTTCACGACTTTGGGGGAATGGTATTGGCCGCGCGACGGTGGCGAATCTGCGCGTGGCGCAGTCTCGATAGAAGACCATCGCAGCAATATCGCAGCAACAAGCTGGAGCTGGCCCCGGTCGGGCCGCGTGAATTGCGCCCGGCGTGGGCGGAGGGGACGAATTGGAAGTGGGAACCGAGGGCGATTCCGCGGCTCAGCTTGATGCCGGCCTCGCTTGCTTCGTTCTGCTTGCGCGGTTTCTCGGCGTGCCCGCCGATCCACAGCAGATCGCCCATGATCGCGGCAAGGGCGATACGCCTTATTCTCTGGAAGATCTGCTCAGGATTTCCGGAAAGCTCGGGCTTGTCGGACGAATCCGGCGCTGTTCGGCCGACGAGATCGGCAAGATGCCGCTGCCGGCGATCGCCGGACTGATCGGCGGCGACGCCGCGGTCGTGCTCAAGATCGAGGGCGACAGCGACGCCCCCCGGGTCCTCGTTCAGCACGGAGATCGCGAGCGGCCGGAAATCTGGACGGCCGAAGAATTTGCCGAGCGGTTCGGCGGCCGCCTGCTGCTGATGACCTCGCGCGAACGGATGGCGGGCGATTCGAGGCCGTTCGACATCAGCTGGTTCATCCCGGCCCTGGTCAAGTATCGCCGCTCGTTGCGCGACGTCCTGATCGCCTCCTTCTTCATCCAGCTGATGGGGCTGGTAACGCCGGTTTTCTTCCAGCTGGTGATCGACAAGGTGCTCGTCCATCAGACGATCGGCACGCTCGACGTGATCGCGATCGCGCTCGCGGTGGTCCTGATCTGGGAGACCGCGCTTTCGGGATTGCGAACCTGGCTGTTCGCCCACACCACCAACCGCGTCGACGCCGAGTTGAGCGCGGGGATGTTCCGCCACCTGATCAACCTGCCGCTCTCCTATTTCGAAGCCCGCCGGGTGGGCGACAGCGTCGCGCGGGTCCGCGAGCTGGAGCGCATCCGCGAATTCCTGACCTCGAACGCGGTGACGGTGGTGATCGACCTGTTTTTCACCGTCGTCTTCTTCGCCTTGATGTTCACCTATTCCAAGCTGCTCACCTTCATCGTGCTCGGCTCGATTCCGCTCTACGTGCTCGTTTCGGTGTTCATCACCCCGCCGCTACGGGCGCGGCTCGACGAGAAGTTCCGCCGCGGCGCGGAGAACCAAGCCTATCTGGTCGAGACGGTGACGGGGATCGGCACGCTGAAGGCGATGGCGGTCGAACCCCAGATGCGCGAGAAGTGGGAGAAGCAGTTCGCCGGCTATATCCAGACCGGCTTCGCGGTCACCAAGCTCGCCAACTGGGGCAACAATCTGATCCAGATCGTGTCCAAGCTGACCACGGTCGCGATCCTCTATTTCGGCGCCAAGGCAGTGATTGCCGGCGATCTTTCGGTCGGCTCGCTGGTTGCGTTCAACATGCTCGCAGGCCGGGTCGCGTCACCGATCCTGCGGCTGTCGCAGCTGTGGCAGGATTTCCAGCAGGTCCGGATTTCGGTCGACCGGCTCGGCGACGTGCTGAACGCGCCGGCCGAGCCCGAGCACAATCCCAACCGCGCCAGCCTGCCGTCGATCCGCGGCGATATCGAGTTCGACAAGGTCCGCTTCCGCTACCGGGCCGATGCGCCGGAAGCCTTGCGCGGCGTCTCTCTCAAGATCGCGGCGGGGGAGATGCTCGGCATCGTCGGCCCCTCGGGCTCGGGCAAATCGACGCTGACCAAATTGATCCAGCGCCTCTATATCCCGGAGCAGGGCAGGGTGGCCGTCGATGGCGTCGATCTCGCTTTGGTCGATCCGGCCTGGCTGCGGCGGCAGATCGGCGTCGTCCTTCAGGAGAACATCCTGTTCAACCGCACGGTGCGCGAGAATATCGCGCTCGCCGATCCGACCCGGCCGATGGAGGCGGTGCTCGCCGCCGCCGAGCTCGCCGGCGCGCATGAGTTCATCGTCAAGCTCTCGCACGGCTACGACACGATCATCGAGGAGCGCGGCAGCAACCTTTCGGGCGGGCAGCGCCAGCGGATCGCGATCGCGCGGGCGATGATCGGCGATCCCCGTATCCTGATCCTGGACGAGGCGACCTCCGCGCTCGACGCCGAGAGCGAGGAGATCATTCAGAAGAACCTGAGAATGATCGCCCACGGCCGCACCGTGATCATCATCGCCCACCGCCTCTCCGCGGTCCGCCAGTGCCACCGGATCGTCACCGTCGAGGAAGGCGACATCACCGAGGAAGGCAATCATGACACGCTGCTGAAGCTCGGCGGCCGCTATTCGGACCTCTACCGGCGGCAGATGGGGCTAAGCGCATGACCTCCTGGGCCGCCCAGCGTTTCCCGACCCTCGCCCGGCATCTCGCCGTGCTCCGGGAGTCGTGGCGCCGCCAGAACGCCGCCGACAAGGCGCGCAAACCGATCAAGGAGCATGAATTCCTGCCGGCCGGGCTGGAGATCGTGGAAAAGCCGGCCAGCCCGGGCCTGCGCATCCTGATGCTTATGCTGTGCGCCCTGTTTGCGATCGCCCTGATCTGGTCGGTGTTCGGCAAGGTCGACGTCGTCGCGGTCGCCGCCGGGCGAACGCTGCCGGTCGCCAACGTCAAGCTGATCCAGACCACCGAGATCGCGGTGGTGCGGGCGATCCACGTCCGCGACGGCCAACGGGTCCGCCGCGGCCAGTTGCTGATCGAGCTCGATCCGACCGCCGCGACCGCCGATGAGGCGCAGGCCACGCACGGCCTGCTCGCGTCGCGCATCGCGGAGGCGCGCAACGCCGCCCTGCTCGCTCACCTTCAGGGCCGGCCGGCCGTGTTCCATGCGCCGCCCGGGACGCCCCCCGGCATCGCCGCCACCCAGAGCGAGTTGGTCCGATCGAAGGTTGCCGAATATGAAGCGCAGCGTGGCTCGCTCGCGCAGCAGCGTGCGCAAAAGGTTGCCGAGCTGCACGGCGCACAGGCCCAGATCGCCTCGCTCCGCCAGACCCTGCCCTTGCTCGACCAGCAATTGGTCGCCCGCCGCGACCTGGCCGCGAACGGCCATTTCTCAAGGCTCCGGCTGCTCGAATATGAGCAGGCGAGGATCGAGCATGCCCACAATATCGACGTTCAGGAAAGCAACGCCGAACGGGCCCGCGCCGCGATCGCCAATATCGAATCCGACATGGCGTCCTTGCGCGAGCATTTCGCCGCGGAATCGGCGACCGAGCTTTCCACCGCGGAGACCGATTCCGGTCTGCGCGCCGAGGAGTTGCGTAAGTCCGAGCGGCGGCGCCAGCTCCAGCAGCTGCGCGCGCCGGTCGACGGCGTCGTCCAGCAGCTTGCAATCCACACCGTCGGCGGCGTCGTCCAGCCGGCCCAGCCGCTGATGGTGATCGTCCCGGACGCGACCGAGATCGAGGTCGAGGCCCAGGTC
>DATINU010000218.1:0-1794 GCA_035473955.1 Allosphingosinicella sp. | reverse complement strand
GAAACGGCGCACAGGGGAGGGGAAACAACTTCTCCGGTGCGACGCGCACCTTCACTGTGGAAGTTTATTGCCTCCCCGGCTGATCTCACGTCAGAGGATCAGCTGAAGGCGGCTGTGGAAAGGGCCGGGCGAAAGCCCGGCCCTTTTCGTTGACGACGTCAGCCGATCAGGGTCGCGACGGCTCGCTCATCGGCGGGATCGATCCGCTCTAGACCATCAATTCCGTCGAAGGCTCGATCCGTGGTGAGGATCGCGTCGATCCCGCGGTTGATTGCCAACGCTGCGAAGACGGCATCCTGGGCATCGAGGCTCTCGTGAGTCTCGAAGAGGTCGATCCCCCGCTGAACGTCATTGGGCTCGACCGGATGCCACCAGGCGAGCTGCGCGACGCTTCGCGCGGCTTTTGCCGCATCCCTTCGGTTGCCGGTTCGCCGCGCTCTCTGGTGCGTGAGCTCCTGAAGCAGATCGACGCTGGCCTCGCCCTGAAGATCGCCGACAGCGGCCAAGTGCGCGATCTCGCGACAGGGCTCTCTATATGAGTGCTCTCCGCCGAGCGCATAGATGAAGATCGAGGTGTCGTAGAGAAAGCGCCTCAAGCGCCGGGCCACCTGTCCGATCGAGCATCACGCAGTTCTTTCTTCTGATCCTGCCAGTCAGGCTCGGGCCCGTCGCCCGGCGGAGGTGGCATTTCCAGCAGTTCCCGGCCGGCGCGTTCGCGCTCCGCATTGCGCCCTTTATCGGGGAACTCTCGGTCGATTGCGCGGCGAACGAGCTCGCCGACCGGCGCGCCGGTCCGCTCGGATTCGCGGGCTAGCCGCTCAAAGCGCTCGTCATCGACCAGCACCTGGAGACGCCTATTGAGCATGTGCATACCCTATCAGCAGATATGCACATACCTGCTCAGATCGGCCGTGGGGCGTGCCTTGGCTCGGGCTCCTGGCCGCTCGCCTCGGCCTCGGCGCGCTTGGACCAGCGGTTCAGCTCGCGGCGGGCGAGGACCATCTTGTGGACCTCGTCGGGGCCGTCGGCTAGGCGGAGCATGCGGCTGAAGCGCCAGAGGGCGGCGAGGGGGGTGTCGTCGGTCATGCCGAGCGAGCCGTGGATCTGGATCGCCCGGTCGAGCACCTCCATCACCATGTTCGCGGCGACGATCTTGATCGCCGAGATCGACTGGCGGGCGGCGCGCTTGCCCTCGGTGTCCATCTTCCACGCTGCGTACATGGTCAGCAGGCGCGCCTGGTCGATTTCCATCCGCGAGGTCGCAATCGCCTCCTGGACGAACTGCTTGTCGGCCAGCGGGCCGCCGAAGGCGTTGCGCGAGTTGGCCCGCCGGCACATCATCTCGATGGCGCGCTCCGCCGCGCCGATCGCCCGCATGCAGTGGTGGATCCGCCCCGGCCCGAGCCGGTCCTGGGCGATCTTGAAGCCGCCGCCGCGTTCGCCGAGCAGGTTCTCGGCGGGGACCCGGCACTCTTCGTAGCGGATCTCGCAGTGGCCGGGGCCGGCCGAGTGGCCCATCACCGGGATCGGCCGCACCAGGTTGAAGCCAGGGGTGTCGGTCGGCACGCAGATCATCGAGGCGCGGGAGTAGGGCGGCGCATCGGGATCGGTGACGACCATCGCGATCGCCAGGTCGGCGCCGACCGCACCGGTGGTGAACCACTTGTGGCCGGTGACGATCCACTCGTCGCCGTCGCGCACGGCGCGGGCCTGCAGAAGGGTCGGATCGGAGCCGGAGACCTCGGGCTCGGTCATCGAGAAGCAGGAGCGGATGCGCCCTTCCAGCAGCGGCTC
>DATINU010000217.1:0-9215 GCA_035473955.1 Allosphingosinicella sp. | reverse complement strand
CCCTCGGCCAGCAGGGCAAGAAAGGCGCTGGCCGCCTCAATCCGGAAGACATCGCCGCCGCCGCCGAGATCGAGCGACGACTCCCAGCTCTGCGCGCGTTGCGTGAAGCTGTCATTGCCCTCGCCGAGGCTGATCGTGCCGACGATCAGGCCTTCATTGACGATCGTGTCGGCGAAGGCCGAGCCGATGATCGCGGGCTTGGTGAAGTCAAAGGCGCGAATGACGCCGCCGAAGGCATTGACGACCGTCGCACCGGCCCCCTCGATCCGGATCGCGGGCGCCGATGCCGAGGCGGAAAGAATGCGTCCCGCTTCGGTATTGGTGAATTGGACGTTGGCTCCCGTGATCAAAACGGCGGGCGAATCCTCGAGAATCACCGCGTTCATGACCACGGCACCGTCAGCGGCGACAACCAGCGGCATCGACCTCGATCCCTCCCTCTCTGGGTCAGCCTTTAATAGGGTATTGCAAAGTCACAAGAAAATTCTCGCCGGCCGAATGGCCGAAGAGCTGGTCCTGCGGCTAGATGATGGTGAAATCCCCGGCATTGAGCGCCGGATTCCCGCTCAAGGTGGCGAACTGGATGGCGGCGCGAGTGCCTGAGCCGTCTGCATCGAAATAGAGGCGGCCGTTGGTCGCATCGTAAATGATCCGGTCGTTCGCATCCAAGGCGGCGGGGCCGGTGACGAAGGCTGCGGGGTTGAGCGCGCCCAGCGCCAAGCCCGCGAACACGGCATCGTCGAGCAGGATCATGTCGTCGGCGCTGCTGAAGTCCGCAATGATATCGGCTTCCGCGCTGTTCAGAGTGTCGGCGAAGACGAAACTGTCCTGTCCCGCGCCGCCGACCAGGAGATCGAGCCCGCCGCCGCCGTCCAGACGGTCGTTGCCGCCGAAGCCGAAGAGCGCATCGGTCGCGTTGCCGCCGCCGCCATGGAGGGCATTGACCCCGTCATTGCCCCAGAGTTCGTTGCCGAGCTCGTTGCCGGTGAGGTTGAGCGTCGCCGTGCCGCCGATGAAGCCCGTCGTCATCAGCTCGATCGAGGCGCCTGGGCCAAGCGCGTAGTCGAGGTTCGACGCGACGATATCGCGGCCTTCTCCGCTCGCTTCGACCACGATGTCGCCGGCATCGTCGATGAAATAAAGATCGTCGCCGAGCCCGCCGACGAGCGTGTCCGCGGCCCCGGCGCCGCCGAAGAGCATATCGTTGCCCTCGCCGCCGCTGAGCGTGTCGGCGCCGCCGAAGCCGAGCAGGACGTCGTTGCCGCCGCCGCCCGAGAGCATGTTGCCGGCGGCATTGCCCCAGATCTGGTTGGCGAGCTCATTGCCCGTGAGATTGATCGGCGCGGTGCCGCCAGCGCCTCCGGTGGTCATCAGCTCGACGCTGGCGCCGGGCGTGAGCACATAATCGACCGAGGCCGCGACCACGTCGGAGCCTTCGCCGACGAGCTCGCCGATCTGGTCGCCCGCATTGTCGACGAAGAAGGTGTCGTCGCCAGTGCCGCCGTTCATCACGTCCGCGCCGGCGCCGCCGCCGAGCCGGTCATTCCCGCCGCCGCCGTTCAGCGTGTCGGTGCCGCCAAGGCCGCTGAGCAGGTCGTTGCCGTCCATGCCGTTGATCGTGTCGTCGCCCGAAGTGCCGCTCAGCGCGTCCGGACCCGTCGTGCCGTCGATCGGGCCGGGCGCGGCGGTGACGCTGTATTGCCGCGTGTAGATGTCCTGGCCGCTGCCGGTGCCGACGCTCGGCCCGTCCCAAGCGAAGACGACATTGCCGTTGGCGAGAGTGACCGCGCCGTCGGAGAAGAAATTGGCGCCGAACGGCGAATCGAAGCTGATGTCGAAGGCGAGGTCGAGCGCTGCGTCGTTGGCGCCGAAGGCGCGCGCCGAGACGTTGTGGGCGATGTTGACGTTGTTCTCGCCGTCGGTCCAGCTGACGACGTAGCCGCCATTGGCGAGCGCGGTCACGACCGTGCGGCCGTAGGCGCCGCTGGCCTTGCTATCGATCAGGATCTCGCCGCCGATCGCATCGCCGCTCGCGTCATAATGGCGGGCGACGACGCGGCCGCCGCCTTCGTTGGGCACCGGATCGATCCAGGTGACCACGAAGCCGCCACCACTGAGCCGCGCGACGTCATTGCCATATTGGTTGTTCGCCGTCTGGGTGTTGGCCTGAAACTCCGCGCCCACCTTCGCGCCGCTTGAAGTGTAGCGCTGGCCGACGATCTCGAAATTGTCGCTATTGTCCTTTGCTCTCTGCCAGGTGACGACGAAGCCGCCGCCGGGGAGCGACGAGATCGCGGAAAGGCCGTGCTTGTCCGTCGCCGACAGCGGAGCGATCGCGAAGTCGTTGCCGAGCGCCTGCCCGTCCGGAAGATAGATGCGCCCGCGCACCTCCTGGTCCACGACGTCGTTCCCGCTGGTAAACCGCGTGTCCCAGGTGAAGAGGAGCCCGCCATTGTCGAGCGTGGCGATATGGGGGTTGAACTGCTCGTTCGGCGACGTGGTGTTGACCGCGAACAGGCCGCCGACCGGGTTGTTGAGGCCGTCATAGCGCCGCCCGAAAATCTCGGCCTGGGCGAAGCCGCCCGCCTGGAAGGCGATGACGAAGCCGTCATTGGCGGTCGCCGCGACGCTGACCCAGAGGGCCGAGCCGCCCTGCGTGCCGTCGAGATGGAGCTCGGAGCCGACCGGCTGGCCCGTAGCGCTGAAGCGCTGCGCGTAGATCGCGCCCGCCGAGCTGTCCTCCCAGACGATGATGTAGCCGCCGCCCGACAAGGCGGTGATGGCGGGGGCGAATTGCGCGCCGGCGATGGTGCTGTTGACCTTGGTATAGTCGTTCACCGGAGTGAGCGCGGCCGATGCGGGCGAGCCAGGGCTCCTTTCGTCTCCCGGGATCAGCGCGTTGCCGCCGCCATCGTCGTCGCGTCCGGGTCGCGCCGGGCCGGGCCTGCGCCCCTTGGCATCGAACAGGATCGGCATGGTCGGCTCCCTTCGCAAGTCCCGAGCGGACTAGCAGGGGCGATCCGCCGGTCTACTAGCGGATTCGAGAGTTGACTTTGCCGGAGCGCGAGCCCGTCAGATCGCCATCGAAACCGGGCGGGTGCTTGGCAAGCGCGCCGGCGCCGGGCAGGATGGCAGCAGAGGAAAGCGACGTGGCCGAGGAACAGGCGGACCAATCGAAAGTCTATCCGGCGAACGCCGTGCATCTGCTGCGCACGACGCAGCTTGCGCAGATGCAGCTTTCCGCCATGGCCGATACCAAGGCGAGCATCCTGATGGGGGCGACCTTCGTGATCTTCACGATCACGATCGGCCAGGCGCGGAACGGCGGCGCGCCGTTGCCGCTGCTGATCCTGGGCGGCGCGGCCTTCTTCTCGGCGATCTTCGCGGTGTTATCGGTGCTACCCAAGACCGGCAATCCGAAGCGGAGCGGCCAGAGCAATCTACTCTTCTTCGGGGTCTTCACCCAGATGGACGAGGACGCATTCATCGACGAGATCATTGCGCGGGTGCGGACCGAGGACAGCATCTACCGGACGATGGCGCGCGACATCTACCAGAACGGGCAGGTGCTGCAGAACAAGAAGTACAGAATGCTGGCGATCGCCTATCAGGTTTTCCTGGTCGGGCTGGTGGCGAGCTGCGCGGCCTATGTGGTGCAGCATTTCCTGCTGACCGGGAAATAGCAGCGCCTATTTGATCCAGCCCTGCGCCTGATACCATTCCGCCGTCGCCTTGAGACCGGTGGGGGTGCGCACGCTCGGGCGCCAGAGCGTTTCGGGCGGGCGGGCCCTGGCAGTGACAACCCAATCGGGATGGCAGAAATAGCGGACGCGGTCAGGCGTGAGCTTCGCCTTGTCGCGGCGGACCAGTTTGTCGACCTGGGCGGCGCCTTGCATCACCATTTTCGGCATGGCGACGGTGGCGGCGCGCTTGCCGAAAAGGCGGCCGAGGGTGCGGGCGAAATGGCGGTGGCTCCAGCCGTTCTCGGTGCCGTCGTCGGGCTCGTAAGTCTCGCCATGGCTTTCGGGCGCGTCGAGCACAGCCAAGATGAGACCGGCGAGATCGTCGACATGGATGACCGAGAAGCGGCCCTTGGGGGGCAGCGCGACGAAGCCGCGGCGGGCCATTTTGAAGAGCTCGAAGGTCTCGCGGTCGCCGGGGCCGTAGACGGCGGGCGGGCGGATCAGGGTCCAGTCGAGGCCGGAGGCGGCGACGACGCGCTCGGAGCGGGCCTTGGACCAGCCGTAATCGGAAAGCTCCGGCTCGCGCGCGGCGAGCGAGGAGATGTGGACGAAGCGGCGCACGCCCGCGCGGCGGGCGGCGTCGATCATGTTCGCGGTGCCGCCGACATTGACCGTTTCGAAGCCATCGCGGCTCGCGGCGTTGATCAGGCCGGCGATGTGGATCACGGCATCGGCGCCCGCGCACAGCGCTTCGAGGCTTTCGGGCCGGTCGAGCGCGCCTTCGATCCAGGCGATCCCTTCCTGCGAAGGGCGGGGGCCGCGCGTGAGGGCACGCAGCTCGTAGCCGGCGTCGCGGGCGGCCTCGATCAGGTGCGCGCCAACGAAGCCGGTACCGCCGGTGACGGCGAGGGTGCGGCTGCGGCTCATAAAGGCGACCAGTCTTCCGCCTCGGCCGCCCCGGTCTTCAGCGTGCCGAGCGCGCCGAGGATCGCATCGAGGATCGGCTCGACCCCGGCGCCGGTCGCGCCCGAGACGATGAAGACGCGGGCGCCGGATGCTTCGCGCAGTTCGTTTGCGAGGGCCTCGGCCAGCTCGTCGTCGATCGTGTCCGCCTTGTTCAGCGCGACCAGCTCGATCTTCTCGTCCAGCCCGGCGCCATAGGCCTCGATCTCGCCGCGGACGGTACGGTAGGCGTCCGCGACATCCTCATTATTGGCGTCGACCAGATGGATAAGGATGCGGGTGCGCTCGACATGGCCGAGGAAGCGGTCGCCGATGCCGGCCCCTTCCGCGGCGCCTTCGATCAGGCCCGGAATGTCGGCGAGGACGAAGTCGACGCCCTTGTGGCGGACGACGCCGAGCTTCGGATGAAGCGTGGTGAACGGATAGTCGCCGACCTTCGCCTTGGCGTTGGAGACGGCGTTGAGGAAGGTGGATTTGCCCGCATTGGGGAGCCCGACCAGGCCCGCATCGGCGATCAGCTTGAGACGCAGCCACACCCACATCTCCGCGCCGGGCCAGCCGGTGCCGTGCTGGCGCGGGGCACGGTTGGTCGAGGTCTTGTAGGAGGCGTTGCCGCGCCCGCCCTCGCCGCCCTTCAGGAGGGCGACGCGCTGCCCGACCTCGGTGAAATCGGCGAGGACGTGCTCGCGCTCGTCGTCGAGCACCTGTGTGCCGACCGGCACCTTGATGACGAGATCGCCGCCGCCGCCGCCGGTCCGGTTCTGGCCGGAGCCACCCTTGCCGCGCGGCGCCTTGAAATGCTGGGTGTAGCGGAAATCGATCAGCGTATTGAGGCCCTCGACCGCCTCGAACACGATGTCGCCGCCCTTGCCGCCGTCGCCGCCGTCGGGCCCGCCATATTCGATATATTTCTCGCGCCGGAAGCTCACCGCCCCCGGCCCGCCCGTGCCGGAGCGGATGAAGATCTTCGCCTGATCGAGAAAATGCATGGCGGGGCATGTAGGCGGACCGGCGCTCCGCGACAATCGGCGACAAAGTCTTGTGTCCGCGACAAACTCACGCGACACGTTTCGGTGCAGGTGGCGGTGAGGAGAGAGCCATGACCCTGATCCGACGCCGCGACCTGCTGATCGGCGGGCTCGGCCTCGCCGCCATGCCGCTCGCTGCCTGCGCGAAGGAGCGCGGTCCGGCGGCGCGCAGCACGGACCTGATCGCCGGCAATAGCTGCCCGGTGACGCCCGAGCAGACCGAGGGGCCGTTCTATTTCGATCCGCAGATGGTGCGGGCGGATATCACGGAAGGGAAGGCGGGCACGCCACTGGCGCTGCGTCTCCAGATCGTCGATGCCGCGGCCTGCGTGCCGCAACAACGGGCGCGGGTCGATATCTGGCATTGCGACGCCGACGGGGTTTATTCGGGCTATGATCGCGAGCGCTCGGCGGGGCAGCGCTGGTTCCGGGGCACCCAGTTCGCCGACGCGCGAGGGGTGGCCGCGTTCCGGACCGTCTATCCGGGGTGGTACGAAGGCCGCGCGCCGCACATCCACGTCAAAGCCTGGCTGGGCGACGGCCGGGAGCTGACCTCGCAGCTCTACTTCCCCGACACGCTGTCCGACTCGGTCTATGGCCAGGGCGCCTATGCCGGGCACCCGGGCCGCCACATGCGCAACAGCGACGACGGCATTTTCCGGGATGCGGGCGGCGAGGTGCCGATGACGCAGATCAGCCGCTCAGCGAACGGTTATGACGGGGCGATCGTGATGACCCTGGCCTAGGGCCGGGCGTGCCTCGCCTCGTAGACGCCGAGCCGGCCGCCGCCGGGCAGCGGCACGTAGGTGATCCGGCCCCAGGGGGCGGTTTCGATCTCGCCGCTGTCGACTCCCTTGCCGGCGAGATCGGCGACGAAAGCGTCGACGTCGTCGCAGATGAAATAGATCTGGTGAAAGCCGTTCTCGCCGCCATGGACGCCCAGCTCGCCTGCGGGCGGGAGCTTGAAGATCAGCCAGCCGCCGCCCGAATCCACGCAATCGAGGCCGATCACGTCGCGCAGGAACGCCCGGTCGGCCGCCTCGTCCTTTGAAAAGATCATGCCATGGACGCCGGTGATCATGCTTTCTCTCCTTCTCCGAGGGCGGTCATGGCGAGCAGGGCGCGGCGGGCCACCTCGCGGGCCTTGCCGGGGCCCAGCCCGAGCGCTTCGGCCATTTCCGGGCCGAGCAGCGAATCGCCCATCGCGACCAGCACCAGCCACAGCGTGGTCTCCTGGACCGGCCGGTCTTCATGGCCGGCGCGCAGGTGATCGACCAATTCGTGGATCGCATCGAGCACCGGATTGAGCGCATCGCGATTGCCCGAAAGGATCATCCAGGCGGCGAGCGCGCCGGCGCCTTCGCGTCCGAAGGCGTCGAAGGTGCGGTCCACGATCTCGATCGGATCGGCCTCGCGGGCGCGGGCCCGCTTCACCGCCTCCTCGATGCCGGCGCAGACTCGGTCGGAAATGAGGCCCGCCAGCGCCGCCTGCAGCCCCGCGGCCGACCCGAAATGGTGGAGCAGATTGGCGTGGGTCTTGCCGATCTCCGCTGCCACCGCCTTGAGGGTGACGGCCTGCGGGCCATTTTCGATCAGCAGCCGACGCGCCGCCTGCAGCGCGGCGGCGCGGCTCTCTTCGGGGCTGAGGCGTTCACGTGTTATTGACATATGTGTAAGTATGCCCTACCAATCGTCATCCCGGACTTGATCCGGGATCCATGAACTCGGACTCTGGCGACAAAAACTCAAGCGCCGTGTTCATGGATCCTGACTTTCGTTAGGATGACGATAGCGAAGGGACGAATGATGCCGCGCGTTGAAACACCTCAGGATTTGACGATCACGCCCCGCGACCGCCGGTTCGGGCGCGGAATGCTGACCGAGCATTGGTGGATGAACGGCGATCCGGTCGCCACCGCCTTCTACAACGCGCTCTCCGCCACCTTCCCCAAGGGCGAGGCCTTCTTCGTCGAGAGCGTGCGCGCCTTTCGCGAGGGTGCGCCGCCGAAGCTCGCCGCCGAGATCAAGGCGTTCGTGACCCAGGAAGTCATGCACAGCCGCGAGCACGTCCAGTTCAACAAGCGAGCGCTCGAGGCGGGCTACGATCTTTCGGGACTCGAGAAGCGGGTCGAATGGCGGCTGTCGATCACCAAGGACCGGCCGCCGATCGTCAATCTCGCCGCGACCATGTGCCTCGAACATTTCACCGCGATCCTCGCCAACCAGCTGCTCCGCAATCCGAAGCATCTCGATCGTGCCGATCCGGAGAGCGCCGCGCTCTGGCGCTGGCATTCGATCGAGGAGATCGAGCATAAGGGTGTCGCCTATGACACCTGGCTGCACGCGACGCGCGGGATTTCGCGCTGGAAGCGCTGGAAGATCAAGGCGAAGGTGATGATGTTCGTCACCCGCAACTTCGTCGTCGACCGCAGCCTCGGCACGATCGAATTGCTGCGGCAGGACGGGATCACCGGCTTCAAGGCGTGGCGGCGGATGTTATGGTTCGCCTGGGTGCGGCCCGGCATGCTGCGCAAGATCCTCGGCGCCTGGCTCGCTTTCTTCCTGCCGGGCTTCCACCCCTGGAAGCATGACGACCGCAATCTGATCGCCATGACCGATAGCGATTACGAAGCGGCCCGGCTGCCCGCGCCCGCGGCGGCCTGACGAATCAGGCCGCCATCGAGCGCGGTGCCGGACAGGCTTCCGCTGCTCCCGCCAGATCGAGCGTGAACTCGCGGCAGGGCGCCTCCGTGCCGCGGCCGGCGCTGTAGCGTCGGCGCGTGACGCCGGTGGGCCGGAAGCCCAGCTTCGCCAGCACCCGCCCGGACACCGGATTGTCGACGAAGTGGCCGGCCTCGAGCCGCTTCAACCGCAGCGTGTCCCGGGCATTGGCGATCAGCGCCCGGCCGGCTTCGGTGGCGATGCCGCGGCCCCAGTGGCGCCGCGCGATCCAGTAGCCGAATTCAGGCTCGGTATCGCCGGGCTTGCGGCCGAAGCCGATCCCGCCGACCAGCTCGGGCGCCCCACCCTCGCGCAGGAAGATGAGGCAGGCGACGTCGCGGGCGCTGCGTTCGCGCATGAGGAAGGTCTCGGCGTCGGCGAAGGTGTAGGGCCAGGGCGCCAGCGCGAGATTGCGGACGATGGCCTCGTCCGCGATCGCGCGGAAGAGCGCGGGCGCGTCCTCGCGCCAGCCGGGTCTCAAGAGCAGTCTGGGCGTAATCGCGAACATCTGTCTTTCCCTTCACTCACCGTACCGGCCCTTGGCCCCGGAGGGTTACGGACAGGCGACACGTCGTCGTGAGGGAGACAAAATAAAAGGGAGAAGGTGCGACCCTCTCCCTCACTTGGTCCTGCTTCGAGAACCCTGGGCCGCTCCTCCCGGAACAGCCCTTCCTCGACCGTTCCTATTTCGCTTCGCTGGTCATCGGCATGTCCACGCACACGAACTTGCGACCCAGCTTGCCGTCGCGAAACGCGACTTGACCGGCGGTAAGCGCAAAGAGGGTATGGTCCTTGCCCATGCCGACATTCTGGCCCGGAT
>DATINU010000216.1:0-4041 GCA_035473955.1 Allosphingosinicella sp. | reverse complement strand
CCCCTGACGCGGGCGGCGAAGCGCCTTATTTCTGACGAAACCGGCGGCAACGAAGACGAAGACGCGGCGTTGGGCGTCGAAGAAGGAGTATAGGAAATGGCTTCGGAAAAGGATCGGGACGGGTTGGATCTGCCGGCGCGCAGCCGCTCGGCCTATGAGGCGGCGCGCGAGCGCACCCAATCGGCCTATGCGGCGGCGAAAGGCCGGGCGACCGACGTCACCGATCAGCTTGCCGTCTATCCGGTGGGCGCGGTGGTCGGGGGCTTCCTGGTCGGCGCCCTGGTCGCCGCCTTGCTGCCGCGCACCGAGCGCGAGGAGAAATTGCTCGGCAAGACCGGCAAGAAGATCGCCGGCGCGGCGCGCGACGCGGCGCAGCGCGGGCTCGACGCCGGCCGCGAGCAGTTCGAGGAGCTGCGCACGACGGCCGCCGAGAAGGTCGGCGCCGCGGTCGCCGATGTGGTCGGCGGCAAGCAATAGGCATGTCGAAGCTGCATCTGGTGTTCGGCGGGCGGGTGAAGGATCCGCGCGGGCTCGATTTCGAGCTCGAGTCGATCGACCTGGTCGGCGTCTATCCCGATTATGCGAGCGCCCTCGACGCCTGGCGCGGCAAAGCCCAGCGCTCGGTGGACGATGCGGAGATGAAATATGTCGTGGTCCACCTGCACCGGCTGCTCGAGCCGGAAGCGGGGGCCTAGGCCTTCCGGTAACGGAGGAGCAGCAGCGGGTTGGCGAGCAGCACCCCGGCCACGAAACCGCCGGCATGCGCGCCAACCGCGATCAATATGCCCTCGCGGGCCAAGGTCAGGCCGACGATCACCTGCAAAACGATCCAGGCGGCCATCAGCCACAGGGCGTTCAGCCACATCGCCAGCCTCTGATTGGCGAGCGTCACCTTGTTGCGGCCGAACAGGATCGCATAGGCGCCGAGCACGGCCGAGATCGCCCCGCTCGCGCCGACCATCGGGATCGCGGCCGTCGGCGCCAGCGCATATTGCGCGCCTGCGGCGGCATAGGCCCCGATCAGATAGAGAATCCCCAGTCCCCACGGCCCCAGCGCCGCTTCGGTGGGTCGCCCGCAGAAGATCAGGATCAGCAGATTGAGCGCGAGATGCAGCCAATCGGCATGCACCAGAGTCGCGGTGAGCGGCGTCAGCCAGAACGGCGCCCACGCCTCGTCCTGCCCGAACGCCAGCCGGGCCGGGATGAACCCGCCCCAGATGGTCGCCCATTCCTCGTAGTTAAGAACATCGATGACGAGGAAGGCGACGGCCGTCACGACCGCGATGGCGAGCGTGAGCCGCGCCCGGCGCCAACTCTGCGGCGGGCGCATCGAGACGATATTGCCGCTCAGACGAATTCGATCTTCTTGATCTCGTAATATTTGTCGCCCGAGGGCGCGGAGAATTCGACCTCCTCGCCCTTCGAGCGGCCGATCAGGGCGCGGCCGAGCGGCGAGGCATAGCTGATCCGCCCGGACTTGGCGTCCGCCTCGGTCTCCCCCACGATCTGATATTTGATCTTGTTGTCGTTCTCGTCGAGCAGATGGACGGTGGCGCCGAAGACGACCTTGTCGCCCGAAAGCGTCTTGGGATCGATCACCATGGCGCGGCTGATCCGGTCATCCAGATCGGCGATCGTCGCCTCGACCTGGCCCTGGCGCTCCTTGGCGGCATGATATTCGGCATTCTCCGAAAGATCGCCGTGCCCCCGCGCCTCCTCGATCGCGTCGATGATCGCCGGGCGCTCCACGGTCTTCAGGTAACGCACGTCCGTCTGGAGCTTCTCATAGCCCTCGGCCAGCATGGGCAGCTTGTCGACCGTCGCCATTTCTTCTCGTGCCTTTCGTCAAAACTTCACTTGGAGCGACGCCCACTGGAGCATCGCCGGATCTCGGCCTTAAGATGTCGGGATCGTGCTCAGGAGCGTGAATAATAGTCCTGCAGCGAGCGTACTTCAAGGCCGCCGTCCCGGAGCACGCCAAGCGAGCGCGCCACCGCGGCCGCCGAGGAGGCGGTGGTGAAGTAAGGTACGCGCTGCATCAGCGCCGAAGCGCGGATCGAGGCCGAATCCTTGTGGCTCTGCCAGCCTTCGGTGGTGTTGAAGACGATATGGACGTGGCCGTCCTTGATCTTGTCGACGATGTGCGGCCGGCCTTGCGCGACCTTGTTGACCCGCTCGACCTCGAGACCCAGGGCCTGGAGATAATCGGCCGTGCCCCCGGTCGCGGTGACGCTGTATCCCATGGCCAGCATCGCTCGCACCGCATCGGCGACGAGCGGTTTGTCGCTATCCTTCACCGACACGAACAGGCAGCCCTCGGTCGGCAGATCGAGCCCGGCGCCCTGCTGCGACTTCAGGAACGCTGTCGGAAAATCGTCAGCAATCCCTATCACTTCTCCCGTTGACTTCATTTCCGGCGAGAGCACGGGATCGATCCCCGGGAAGCGGGCGAAGGGGAAGACGGCTTCCTTGACCGCGATATGGGCGACGTCGCGGCGGATCGGCGGCAAATCGGCCAGCAGCTCACCCGCCATGACCCGGGCGGCAATCTTCGCGACCGGCGAACCGACGGCCTTGGCGACGAAGGGCACAGTGCGGCTGGCGCGGGGATTGACCTCGATCAGATAGACTTGCGTATCCTTGACCGCGAACTGCACGTTCATCAGCCCGACCACGCCCAGCGCCTCCGCAAGCGCCTTGGTCTGCCGCTCGATCTCCGCAACCACCTCCGCGCCAAGGCTGTAGGGCGGCAGCGAGCAGGCGCTGTCGCCCGAATGGACGCCCGCTTCCTCGATATGCTGCATGACGCCGGCAATGGTGACGTCATGACCGTCGCAAATCGCATCGACGTCGACCTCGATCGCGTCGCGCAGATATTGGTCGATCAGCACCGGGCTGTCGCCTGAGACCTGCACGGCGGTGTGAATGTAATCGTCGAGCTGCCCCGGCGAATCGACGATCTCCATCGCCCGTCCGCCAAGCACGTAGGAAGGGCGGGTCAGCACCGGATAGCCGATCCGCTCGGCGACCTGGATCGCCTCGTCGCGGCTGCGGGCGATGCCGTTCAGCGGCTGGCGCAGGCCGAGCTTGTCGATCAATTTGGCGAAACGCTCGCGGTCCTCGGCGAGGTCGATCGCGTCGGGTGACGTGCCGAGGATCGGAATCCCTTCCGCGGCCAGCGCGGCGGCAAGCTTCAATGGCGTCTGGCCGCCGAACTGCACGATGACGCCATGAAGAATCCCGTTGGAAGCCTCGACGTGAAGGATTTCGAGCACGTCCTCGACCGTCAGCGGCTCGAAATAGAGGCGGTCCGAAGTGTCGTAGTCGGTCGAGACCGTCTCCGGATTGCAATTGATCATCACCGTCTCGTAGCCGGCCTCGGCCAGCGCATAAGCGGCATGGACGCAGCAATAGTCGAACTCGATCCCCTGCCCGATCCGGTTCGGCCCGCCGCCGAGGATCACGATCTTCTTCCGGTCGCTGGGCTGCGCCTCGTCTTCGGGGTCTCCGAAGCTCGGCGCCTCGTAGGTCGAATACATATAGGGCGTCTTCGCCTCGAACTCGGCGGCGCAGGTGTCGATCCGCTTGAAGACCGGGCGGACGCCGAGCTTGTGGCGAAGCGCGCGGACTTCGGCCTCGGTGGTCGCGCCGATCATCGCCTTGACCGCATCGTGAATAAGGCCGTGGGAGCGGGTGCGGGTCTTCACTCCCTCCCCTGCGACATTGGCCGATTTGAGGTTGAGCTCCGCCAGCCGCCGGTCGGAAAAGCCCATCGCCTTCAGCCGCCGCAGGCCCGCCGCATCGCCCGGCAGCCCGTCGCGGCAGATCGCCTCTTCTTCGGCGACGATCTCGGCGATCCGCTCGAGGAACCAGGGATCGTATTTGGTGACGCCATGAACCTCTTCGACGCTCAGGCCTTCCCGCAGCGCCTGGGCGGCCACGAGCAGCCGGTCCGGCGCCGGCACGGCAAGCGCGGCGACGATTTCCTCTTTGGGCGCGCCATAGAGTTCGCGAACGCCGTCGAGGCCGATCAAGCCGGTT
>DATINU010000215.1:0-2575 GCA_035473955.1 Allosphingosinicella sp. | reverse complement strand
TTGGTGCCGAGATCGAGCAATCGGTCCGCGCCGTCCTTCAGCTGCGCGAACAGGAAGCCGCGGCCGTCGCCGATGTCGGGATTGTAGCTGCGGAACTGATGGCCGTGATAGCGGAGCGCCAGCGTCTCGGTCAGATTGTCCGGCAGCGCCTCGAAGCGGCCGAAATGGCTGGCCCAGCCGGCGTCGTCGAGGCCGCCGAGGCCGACCGCCTCCGCCCAGCGGTCGTTGCGGAAGCGGATGCGGGTCTCCGGGAAAGCGGCCGGCACGACCGGATCGTAGAACGCGCCGCCGAGCGAGAGGATCGCCGTCTCGGGGAGGTACGGCGCGGGTTGCGGAAGCGCCGTCATCGGACGATAGGGGAGGCGGCTTCAGGGGGCATGTGCATGGTCGAGTGGTCCGATGGTTACTGGTCGTCGAGCGACGGCCTGAAGCTCCACTATCGCGATTATGCTGGCCCGGCCACCAAGCCGCCGATCCTCTGCATTCCGGGCCTCACCCGCAACGCGCGCGACTTCGAAGGGGTTGCGGCGCGGCTGGCCGGGAAATGGCGGGTGCTCTGCGTGGAGCTGCGGGGCCGGGCCGAGAGCGCCCCCGCCAAGGACCCGATGACCTATATCCCGCCGGTCTATCTTCAGGACATTCTCGCGCTCTACGAGCAGCTGGAGCTGAAGCGCGCCGTGCTGTTCGGCACCTCGCTCGGCGGGCTGATCACGATGCTGCTCGCGGCGACCGACAAGACCAAGCTCGCGGGCGCGCTGCTCAACGATATCGGGCCGGTGATGGAGCTCAGGGGTCTCGAACATATCCGCTCCTATGTCGGGCGCGCGCGGGACTGGCCGACCTGGCTGCACGCCGCCCGCTTTCTCGCCGAGGCGCAGCGCGACCGCTATCCCGATTGGGAGATCGACCAGTGGCTGGTCTACGCCAAACGCCTGTGCAAACTGACCCCGGGCGGGCGGATCGTGTTCGATTACGACATGCGGATCGCCGAGCCCTTCAAGCTGCCGCAGGGCGAGGCGGGCTTCGACCTGTGGCCGGTGTTCCGGGCGCTGGAGGGCGTGCCTTCATTGATCGTCCATGGCGGGATTTCGGATCTGCTGACCGCCGAATCCGTGAAACGGATGACGGACGAGATGCCGGGCATGGAGGCGGTCACGGTCCCCAATGTCGGCCACGCGCCCACCTTGGATGAACCGGAGGCGCAGGCGGGGATCGACAAGCTGCTGAAGCGGGTGGCCGCGAAGAAGGGCTAGATGGCGATCCGCATCCTCCACTGCCATTCCACCTTCAGCCTGGGCGGCAAGGAGGCGCGGGCGGTCCGGCTGATGAACGCGTTTGCCGGCCGCGCCGAGCATGTCGTGCTGAGCGCGATGCCGGACCGGCTCGGCGCGCGCGACGCGATCGACAAAAAAGTGCAGGTGGAATTCCCCACCGACGCCCCGTCGCTGCAAGGGAAGCCGGGGCCGATCCGCTACTGGAAACTGGCGCGCTACATGCGCCGTTTCGATCTGGTGCTGACCTACAATTGGGGCGCGTTCGACGCGGTAATGGCGCGGCGCCTGCTCGGCGGCCCGCCGCTGATCCACCATGAGGACGGCTTCAACGAGGACGAAGCGGAGCGGCTGAAGCCGAAACGCAACCTCTATCGCCAGCTCGGCCTGCCCGGCGCGTTCCGGCTGGTGGTGCCGTCGCATCGGCTGGAACGGATCGCGCGCAAGACCTGGCATCAATCGCTGGAGCGAATCACGCGGATCCCCAACGGGATCGCCCAGGCGGATTACCGCAGGCCGCCGGCCGAAGGCGCGATCCCCGGCTTCGAGCGGCAGCGGGACGAGATCGTGATCGGGACGGTGGCCGGGCTTCGCGCCGTCAAGAACCTGCCCCGGCTGGTCCGCGCCTTCGCCGCCATGACCCACAAGGCGGCGCGGCTGGTGATCGTCGGCGAGGGGCCGGAGAGCGAGCGGATCGCGGCGGAAGCGCGCGCCCGCGGGGTCGCGGCACGGCTCCTGATGCCCGGCTTCCTGCCCCGCCCCGCCGACTGGATCGGGCATTTCGATATCTTCGCGCTCTCCTCGGACAGCGAGCAATTCCCGATCTCGCTGGTCGAGGCGATGGCGGCGGGCCTGCCGGCGGTGGCGACCGACGTCGGCGATGTCGCGGGGATGGTGGCCGACGACAATCGCCCGCTCATCGTCGGGCCGAGCGACGAGGCGGCGTTCGCGGCCGCCCTCGACAGCCTGGCGGATCAGCCACACCTCAGGAAAGCGATCGGCGAGGCCAATCGGGAGAAGGCCGAGGCGCTCTACGACGAAGCGGCGATGATCGAGGCCTATGCGCGGCTCTACGGCGAGGCGATCGGCCGCCCCGAGGCGTTTTGGGAGTTAACATGAGTTTTTGCGCAGCGGCGGCATTGCGCTTATAGGCGGGCGGACAGGGTTTCCGGAGGCAGGATGTTCAAGGGTATCAAGCCCATCCTCTATGCGGGGCGCGAAGTGCTGCCGCTGATCGAGGGTGGCAAGGGCGTCTCCGCGACCAACGGCATGAGTTCAGGGGCCTGGGCCGCGGCCGGGGGCAT
>DATINU010000214.1:0-11157 GCA_035473955.1 Allosphingosinicella sp. | reverse complement strand
GGGAAGTCCTCATGGCTGGGCAGGACGCCCTTGAGCGCCCGCCAGGCCAGCTTGCCATGACCCACTTCGCGGCGCCCCGGGGCGCCGAAGCGGCCCACTTCGCCGACCGAATAAGGCGGGAAGTTGTAGTGGAGCATGAAGCGCTCGTACGAAAGCCCGGTCAGGCCGTCGATCATCTGCTCGGATTCCTTGGTGCCGAGCGTGGTCGTGCAGATCGCCTGGGTCTCGCCGCGCGTGAACAAAGCCGAGCCGTGCGTGCGCGGCAGGAAGCCGACGATCGCCTCGATCGGGCGGACCTGGTCGGTCTTGCGGCCGCCGATGCGCTTGCCGGTCTTCAGGATCGCGCCGCGCACGATGTCCGCCTCCAGCTTCTTCACCAGCTTCAGCGTGCCGAGATAGGCCGCGGGGTCGCTCTCGGCGAGGTCCGCCAGGCTCTCGCGGGCCTTGGCGCGGGCGTCGTTGATCGCGTTCTGGCGCTCGGACTTGTTGGTCAGCTGGTAGGCCGCCTCCAAATCCTTGCCGATCAGCTTCTTGAGCGTCGCCTTGCCGGCGGACGCGTCCTCGACCGGCGCCAGGTCCCAGGGGTCCTTGGCGGCCTTTTCGGCGAGCTTGATGATCGCCTCGATCACCTTCTTGCACTCGCGGTGGGCGAACATGACGCCGCCGAGCATGATCTCCTCGGAAAGCTCCTTGGCCTCCGATTCGACCATCATCACCGCATTGTGGGTGCCGGCGACGATCAGGTCGAGCTGACCTTCCTTCACCTGGTCCATGCTGGGGTTCAGCTGATATTCGCCATCGGCATAGCCGACGCGCGCGGCGGCGATCGGGCCCATGAAGGGCACGCCGCTGATCGTCAGCGCCGCGGACGCCGCGATCATCGCCAGGATGTCGCTCTCGGTCTCGCCGTCATAGGAGAGCACCTGCGCGATCACGTTGATCTCGTTATAGAACCCCTCGGGGAACAACGGCCGGATCGGCCGGTCGATCAGGCGGCTGGTCAGCGTCTCCTTTTCGGTGGCGCCGCGCTCCCGCTTGAAGAAGCCGCCCGGGATGCGCCCGGCGGCCGAGAATTTTTCCTGATAGTGGACGGTCAGCGGGAAGAAGTCCTGCCCTTCCTTGACCGAGCGCGCCGCCGTGACGGCGCACAGGACGACGGTTTCGCCGTAGGTCGCGAGCACCGCGCCGTCGGCCTGGCGGGCAACGCGGCCCGTTTCGAGCGTGAGGGTCTTGCCGCCCCACTCGATTTCAACTTTCTTCATGTCGAACATTAGTTTTCCTTAAACTCCCGCGCGCCCTATGCGGCGGGGGCCTCTTGTGCGGGCAGATGCCCGGCTTGTTCCGGACCCTTATGGTCCGTCCCCGGCCCCGCCGGATTGCGGGCGCCGGATATGCGAAGCGGCCCGCATGGGCCGCCCCGAAATTACTTGCGAAGGCCGAGCTTCGCGATCAGCGCCGCGTAGCGATCATTGTCCTCGCGCTTGAGGTAATCGAGCAGCGAACGGCGCTTGTTGACGAGCATCAGCAGGCCGCGCCGCGAGTGATTGTCCTTGGCGTGGGTCTTGAAATGCTCGGTCAGGTTCACGATCCGCTCGGTCAGGATCGCGACCTGCACCTCGGGTGAGCCCGTGTCGCCCTTGGCCTGGGCATTGTCCTTGATAATCTCTTGTTTGCGCTCGGCGGTTACCGACATCGTCAACTCCTTGTTCTACAGGTTGAAGCCGCGCACCACGCGAAGCGAACCTTCGCCAAGCTCCACGAGCGCGACGGGCGTGTCGCCCGATATCGCAAGGTGGAGCCCCGGCTGTGCGGCGATCCCGATCAATGTCCGCCCCTGGCGGAGCGCCCCTGCCTGATCGGGGGAGACGGATAGAGCCGGGATGTCGTCCAGCCCCGCCGTCAGCGGCAGGAGGTGTTGTTCAAGGCTGCGCGCCTTAGAGCTTTGTGCCAATTTGTCCAGCGAAATCGCCCCCTCAAGGCCGAATGGGCCGGCCTTGGTCCGGCGCAACATGGTGACGTGGCCGACCGTATCAAGCGCGTGAGCAAGATCGCGGGCGAGCGAGCGGATGTAGGTGCCCTTGGAAACGCGGGCCTCAAGGGTCGCGTCATTCGCGCCGCTCGCCGCGAGAGCGAGCGCATGGACGGTCACCTTGCGGCTTTTCAGCGCCACCTCGGCTCCGGCCCGGGCCAGATCGTAGGCGCGTTTCCCATCGACCTTCAGCGCCGAAAAGGCGGGCGGCACCTGCTCGATCGGGCCGGTGAAGCGCGGCAGGACCGCCTCCATCTCAGCCGCGGTCGGCCGCTTGGCCGATGTCGAGACGACCGCGCCTTCCGCATCCAGCGTATCGGTCTCCGCGCCGAAGCCAATGGTGAATTCGTACACCTTGTCCGCGTCGAGCATCCGTCCGGACAGCTTGGTCGCTTCGCCCAGCGCGACCGGCAGCACGCCCGAGGCCAGCGGATCGAGTGTGCCGCCATGGCCGACCTTCACCTTCGGATAGCCACCCTCGCGCAACGCGCGCTTCACGGCGCCCACGACCTGCGTGGAGGTCGGGCCTACGGGTTTGTCGATGATGAGCCAGCCGTGCACGGCCGGGGCCTTAAGCGCTTTTCAGCAAAAGTGGGAACCGGTTTTGCGCCCGAAAAGCGCCCGACAAACACTAGCGGCGGCGCGTCTTCCTGTCAGCCTCGGCATCGTCGCGCACATAGCCGCGAATCTCGGGCACCGGCAGCGGCTGGGCGGGCGCGGGCGGCACTTCGACGCGGCCGCAGGCGATGAGCGCGAAGGCAGTGAAAAGCGGGCTGACCATTTGAAATCCCCCAGTGCGTCAGGTGGATATGGGGATCGGTTTTTCGGCGTCAATAAGCTCCGCCTCGCGCGCGATCGCAAAGCGCAATTGTTCGCCCTCCACCTCGGCGATCCGTTCCATGAAGTGCCGGCGGCAGAGCGAGATGTAGCGGTCGTTGCCGCCGATCTCGATCGATTGGCCCTGGCTCACCGCGCGTCCGTCCGCATCGACGCGCAGGTTCATCGTCGCCTTGCGCCCGCATTCGCAGACCGCCTTCAGCTCGACGAGCGTATCGGCGAGCGCGAGCAGATGCGCGCTGCCCTCGAACAGATTGGCCTGAAAATCGGTTCTGAGACCGTAGGCGAGCACCGGAATGTCGAGCTCGTCGCAGATCGAGGCCAGCTGGACGACCTGCGCCCGGGTCAGGAACTGGGCCTCGTCGAGCAGGATGCAGTGGAGCTTGCGCTTCTTCAGCTCGTCTTCGACTTCGGCGCGGATGTCGGTGCCGCGTTCGTAGAGCTTGCCGCCGATCTGCAGGCCGATGCGCGAAGCGATCACGCCCTGCGCCACCCGGTCGTCGAGCGCGGCGGTGTAGAGCATGGTCTGCATGCCCCGCTCGCGATAATTGAAATCGGCCTGCAGGAGCGTGGTCGACTTTCCCGCATTCATCGAAGCGTAGTAGAAATAGAGCTTGGCCATGGCGTCAGGTGTAGCGCCATGGCCTCACATTGGAAGGTGTCAGCTGTCGCCGCGGCGCGGCGGTCCGGCCGATTCTGTGACGCTGTCGATGAAGCAATGGAAGCCGTCCGCGCGGATCGAGCTGAGCCGGTCGAAATCGCCGCCGGGCGAAGGGATGAAGCTCAGCCGGGCCGAGCGGTTCAGCCGCTGGCAATTGCCCCGCACCCGGGCATAATACCATTGCCCGGTATAGCCTTGGATGTAGATGCCCTGCTGGGGATCGACGACCGCCTCGATATATTCCGACATGTTGCGGATCTTGGCTTCGACGGGCGCCTCACCGGGCGCCGCAAGCGCAAGCGCGGGGGCGGCAATCAACGAAGCGGCGATCATGGAGCGAGCGAGCATGAGAGCCTCCTGTTCTGTTCGACCTGTCTTGTGCCGGTTCAGCGCTTAACGCCACCTGACCGTTCCCTCTTAATTCAGGCCGGCGATGCCGCCAAGCAGGCCGAAAATGAAATTGAAGGGCGGACCGACGATCCGCTCGACGATGTCCGCCTGGGGCAGGACCAGCGGCACGAACACCAGCAGCACGACCAGCAGCAGGAAGCCGTAGCGGGACAGCCGGGCCCAGCGCGCGGCGAGCGGGCGCGGCAGCAGCCCCTCCACGACATGGCCGCCGTCGAAGGGCGGGATCGGCAGCAGATTGAAGACCGCCAGGAAGATGTTGATGACGAGGAAATTGGCGAGATTGTAATAGAGGAAGAGCCAGCCGAACCCTTCGCGCGGACCGGCATGGACCAGCAGGCCGAGGGCGAAGGCAGTCAGCAGGGCAAGCAGCAGGTTCATCCCCGGCCCCGCGAGCGCGACCAGCATCATGTGGACGCGCGGATTGCGCAGGCGGCTGGCCACCACCGGCACCGGCTTGGCCCAGCCGAAGACCGGGGCGCCCGTTACCGCGAGCAACAGCGGCAAGGCGATAGTGCCGATCGGATCGACGTGGCGGATCGGGTTGAGGCTGAGCCGGCCGCGTTCGCGCGCGGTCGGATCGCCGAACAGGCTCGCCACCCAGCCGTGCGAGATTTCGTGCAGCACGATCGCGAAGACGAGCGGGATCAGCCAGGTCGCGATCTGGAAGGGGAGGTCGTCAGGCGTCATCGGCGGCCTTCTGCCATTCGTGCGACAGGATTGAGAAGAGCACCGTGTCGCGGACATGGCCGGTCCAGGTGATCCGGTCCTCGCGCAGCACGCCCTCGCGCGCCGCGCCCAATTTCGCCATCGCCGCCTGGCTTCGCGCATTGCGGGCATCGACGCGAAATTCGATCCGGCGCACGCCGCAACCGAAGGCGCGGCCAAGCATCATGTCCTTCGCCCGCCGGTTGAAGCCGGTGCCGCGAAAGGCGGGGCGATAGTAAGTGCTGCCGATCTCCAGCACCTGCCGCCCCTCGTCGATGCCGAGGAAGCTCGACATGCCGATCAGTTCGTCGCCCTCGAACAGCACGAACGTCCGGCAGCGCCGATGGCCGCTGATCAGGTCGATGTTCCGGTCGAAGCCGGCGGGTCCGAAATCCATCGAATAGATCGCCCAGATCTCCCTATCCTCGGCGCAGGCCGCGCGCAGCGCGTCGCGATGGGCCTCGGCGAACGGCTCGCCACGGACGTTGTCGCCGATGAGCGGCAGGCCCAATCCGGCAATGTCCATCGTGCGGGCCGGATCATTCATCGTCTGGATTTTCGCACCACAAAGGCTCTCCGGCGACCGCCTCTTCGGCCTGGAATTCCATAAGGTCGATCCGATCGAGCGTCGGCCGTTCGAAGCTCGTCAGCCGGCGCGAGGCGGTGCGATTGCGGTCCTGGTCGATATAACCGGCCTCGAGCCTGGCGCGGCCGGTGAGATAGTTGATGCTCGTCCGCGTCACGCAGCCGCCTGAAACTCCGCCATCGTCATATCCTATCAGGCGCATCGCCCCCTCCTGCCAGCGGAAGCGGAAGCTCGCCCAGCCGCGCAGATATTCGAAGAAGACGACGAGGCCGCCGCGCTCGATCCGGATCGTGTCCTCGTTCGGCGGCAGGTCGCCCGTGAAGGGCATTTCGCGCCGCAGGAAGAGGCCGCGATTGCTGGCCGCGAACCGGTAGCCGCCGGCCTCTGCGAAGGCGACGAGGAGGAGGTGCGGATTGGTGTCGAGCGGCTCGGTTTCTTCGCCGACGGGTATCTGGACGATGTTCGCCGGATCGGTCATCTTCAGGACCAGAACGAGATCGGCGGCGCGATCGCCGTTGAGATCGCCCTCGCGCCGCGCGACGATCGCCCAGCCCGCCGGCACGAAGCCCGCCGCGTCGCGCGCGGCGGCCGGGAGCTGCGGATAGGTGACCAGCGGCAATTCGACCGGCTGGCTTGCCGCGGCGGCCGGGCCGGCGAGCAGGACGGCGGCGAGGGCGGTCTTAATCCTCATCGTCCCCAAGATCGCGCGCCACCTTCGGATCGCGCAGCAGCTTGTCGATATGGCTGCCTTCGTCGAAGCTCTCGTCGAGCAGGAATTTGAGCTTGGCGGCATATTTGGTGTTCACGCGGCGCGCGACCTCGCTCTGCAGATAGGCGGTGTGCGTCCTCAGCGCCTTCAGGACGGCCTGGGCGTTGGCGCCGAGCAAGGGGATCACGAAAGCGGTGGCGTGGCGGAGGTCCGGCGACATGCGGACCTCGGTCACCGACACGAGGTGGCTGGCAAGGGTCTCGTCATGGACGTCGCCCCGCATCAAGATGCCACTGAGCGCGTGCCGCACCTGCTCGCCGACCCGGAGCAGGCGGACCGAGCGGCCCTCGGGGGTTTCGTTGTGCTTGGCCATCAGCCGAACGCCACGATCCGCGCGCTCGAGGTCGCGCGGGCGAGGAGATTGCCGTCGGTGTCGAACAATTCGGCCTCGAGGAAGGCGATGCTCTTGCCCTGGCTGACCACGCGGCCCCTGCCGATCACCCGCCCGGGCTTCACCGCGCGGATGAAGCTGACATGCATGTCGATGGTCGAAGGGACGCAGGCGCCGTCATTCTTGCTGACCAGGGCCGGGCCCATCGTGTCGTCGAGCATCGCCGAGACGAAGCCGCCCTGCACGCTGCCGTGCGGATTAAGGAGGGCCTCGCCCGGATGGAAGGCGATTTCGATCGTGCCCGCTTCGGGATCCTCGCGGATCAGCTCCCAGCCGAGCGTTTCGGCGGCGGGCGGGGCCGGCAGGCGCTTGAAGATGCTTTCCGCCATGCCGGCCTCGCTGTGGGGCTACTTTTTCTCGCCGCCCTTGTCGTCGACGGGCTTGCCGCCGTCTTTGTCCTCGGCGCCCTTGTCGCCGCCTTTGTCGTACGGATCGCCGCCTTTTTCGTCGCCCATCGCAAGTCTCCTTCCCAAGTGGAAGGCCGAGCCTAGACCCAAGGCGGGAGCGCTACAACGTCCGTTCGCGCTCTTCGATCTCGAAGGTCTCGAGGAAGTCGCCGGCCTTGATGTCGGTATGGCTTTCGAAGGTGACGCCGCACTCCAGGCCCGCGCGGACCTCCGGCACGTCGTCCTTGAAGCGCCGGAGCGAGGCGATCGCGCCGTTGTAGATGATCACGTCGTCGCGCATGATCCGGGCCTTCAGGGCCTTGCGGATATAGCCTTCGGTGACCAGCAGGCCCGCCGCGCGGCCGTGCTTGCCCGCCGAGAAGACCTCGCGGACCTCGGCGCGGCCGACGACATTCTCGATCATCAGCGGGCCCAGCTCGCCGGCCATCGCCGCCTTCACCGCGTCGGTGAGATCGTAGATCACGTCGTAATATTGCATGGCGACGCCCTGCCGCTCGGCGATCTCGCGCGCCTTGGCGTTGGCGCGGACGTTGAAGCCGATGATCGGCGCGCCCGAGGCGCCCGCGAGCGTCACGTCGCTTTCAGTGATGCCGCCGACGCCGGCGTGGAGCACGCGCGCCTTGATGTCGTCGTTGGAGATCTTGTTGATCGCGGCGACGATCGCTTCGACCGAGCCCTGCACGTCGCCCTTGATGACCAGCGGGAATTCGACCGCCTGCTTCTCCTTGAGCGCCGAGAACATCGTGTCGAAGCTCGCCGGCGCGTTGGTGGTGCGCTTGGTGTCGATCACGGACTGGCGGTAGGCGGCGACCTCGCGGGCGCGGGCCTCGTTCTCGACCACGCTGAGCACGTCGCCGGCCGAGGGGACGCCGCCGAGGCCGAGCACCTCGACGGGCAGGCTCGGCCCGGCTTCCTTCACCTGGCGGCCATGATCGTCGATCATCGCGCGGACCTTGCCCGAGATCGGGCCGGCCACGAAAATGTCCCCCACCCGAAGCGTGCCGCGCTGGATCAGCACGGTGGCGAGCGGGCCGCGGCCCTTGTCGAGCCTGGCCTCGACCACGGCGCCTTCGGCGGCGCGATCGGGATTGGCCTTGAGCTCGAGGATCTCGGCCTGGACCGCGATCGCCTCAAGCAACTTATCGAGATTGGTCTTCTTCAGCGCCGAAACCTCGACGTCCTGGACCTCGCCGCCCATGTCCTCGACGATGATCTCGTGCTGAAGCAATTCCTCGCGCACCTTCTGCGGATTGGCGCCGTTCTTGTCGATCTTGTTGATCGCCACGATCATCGGCACGCCGGCCGCCTTGGTGTGGTTGATCGCCTCGATCGTCTGCGGCTTCAGCCCGTCGTCGGCCGCCACCACCAGGATGACGATATCGGTGACGTTGGCGCCGCGCGCGCGCATCTCGGTGAAGGCCTCGTGGCCCGGCGTATCGAGGAAGGTGATCTTCGATTTGTCGGGCAGGGCGACCTGATAGGCGCCGATATGCTGGGTGATGCCGCCGGCCTCGCCGGAAACGACGTTGGCGCCGCGGATCGCGTCGAGCAGCGACGTCTTGCCGTGATCGACATGGCCCATGATCGTGACCACGGGCGGCCGCGGCTGCAGCGTCTCGGTCGCGTCGACATCCTCTTCCGACTGGATGTCGATGTCGCTTTCGCTGACGCGCTGGATGTTGTGGCCGAATTCGGTGACGAGCAATTCCGCCGTGTCCTGGTCGATCACCTCGTTGACGGTGACCGGCATGCCCATCTTGAACAGCGACTTCACCAGATCGGCGGCGCGCTCGGCCATGCGGTTGGCGAGCTCGCCGACCGTGATCGCCTCGGGGACGATCACGTCGCGGATCTGCTTGGCCGAAGGGCCGGCCTGCATATGGGCGCGCTTTTCCTTCTCGCGCGAACGCTTCAGCGCGGCCAGGCTGCGCGCGCGCGCGTCGCCATCCTCGCCGAGCGCGCGGCTGACGGTGAGCTTGCCGCGCTCGCGGCGATGCTCCTCGCGGCCGCGCGACGGGCGCGCCGGCTCGGGCCGCTTGGGCGCGGGATGGCCGTGGCCATGGCCGTGGGTCTGGCGGGGACGGGCGCGGTCGTCGCCCTCTTCGGCCGGCACCGGGGCTGCCGCCTCGGCCGGGCCTTCGGCGGCGCGCTTCGTTGCGTCCTCCGCGGCGAGGCGGGCGGCCTCGGCCGCGTCTTCCTCGGCCTTGCGATTCTCCTCGGCGCGGCGCTTCTCGTCGTCGGTCTGCGCCTTGGCCTGCTTCTCGTCGCGGCGGCGCGCTTCCTCGGTCGCGGTGAGGCGGGCTTCTTCCGCCTCGCGCAGCAATTTCTCCTGCAGCTCCTTGCGGGCGAGGGCCGGATCGACCTTCGGCGCGGCCGGCTTCGGCGCGGGCTCGGGGGCGCGCGCGACCGGCGCCGGGGCCGCCTCGACGGGCTCCGGCTTCGGCGCCTCGGCCTCGCCCGGGCGGCCGAGGATGCGGCGCTTCTTCACCTCCACCACCACGGTGTTCGAGCGGCCATGGCTGAAGCTCTGCTTCACCTTGCCCGTTTCGACCGTGCGCTTCAGGCCCAGCGGCGTCCGCGTTCCCAGCTTCGGCTTGTCAGTCGTCTCGCTCACGCAAAATCCTTCAAATCAAATCATCGGCCGAAGCGCCCGGCGTCGGTGCCGTCGCGGCGCTTAGCCCATCCTCACGTCCGATAAAAGCGCGCCACCGCCCAAGCGCGTGAGTCACGCGCGCGGCCGCGGCACGATCGATAATGGCGGCATGTACCACATTTTCGCGGCCCAGCGCCAATGACAATATGGCTCTCGTCGCGGGCAAAACCAGTCCCTGCCGGCCGGAGCCCTCTTCATCGGAGCCGACCCGCCAGGCCTGATCGAGCCTGCGCCGTCCGTCCGCGCTCGCATCGGCGGCGTGGAGCAGCAGGCGGACATCGCCCCGCCGCGCCGCGACCTCGATCTTCTCGGCGCCGAGGAGCAGCAAGCCGGCGCGCGCCTCCAGCCCCAGCCGGTCCAGCGCATTCTTCTCCAGTGCCGCCTCGATCTTCCGGCCCAGATCGGCGGGCGCCTCGGCGGGGCTGCTCTTGAACGCCCGGGCGAGCGCGCCCTTCAATTTGCCCTTGGCCTGCGCCGCCTCCAGCGTCGCCCGATCGACCCCGATCCAGGCGCCCCGCCCCGGCGCGCGGGCGCGCACGTCCGGCGCGACCTCCCCGTCGGGCGAGAGCGCCAGGCGGATCAGCTCGTCCCGCGGCGCCGTCCGCCGCGAGAGGATGCAGGTGCGTTCGGCGACGTGCCCTAGAGCGGTCTCATGAGGAGGGTTCCGCATTCGCGTCCTCCTCGTCTTCAAACCAGTGCGCGCGGGCGGCCATGATGATCTCGTTGCCCTGCTCGTCGCTGAGGCCGTATTCGGCGAGCACGCCGCCCTTGTCCTCGGGCCGGTTCGGCTCGCGCTGGCGGCGCTGCTCGGGCCGCTTCTTCTGCACCAGCTCGTCGGTGGCGAGATCGGCGAGGTCGTCGAGCGTGCGGATGCCGGCCTTGCCCAACGTCACCAGCATGGCTTCCGTCAGGTACGGCATCTCGGCCAGCGAATCCTCGACGCCCATCGCGCGGCGCTCCTCGCGGGCGGCTTCTTCCTGCCGCTGCAGCGCCTCGGCGGCGCGGCTCTGCAGCTCGGTCGCCAGCTCCTCGTCGAAGCCCTCGATTCCGCTCAGCTCCTCGAGCTCGACATAGGCGACCTCCTCGAGCGCGCCGAAGCCCTCGGCGACGAGCAACTGGGCCAGCGTCTCGTCGACGTCCAGCTCCTTCTGGAACAGTTCGGAGCGCTCGACGAACTCGCGCTGGCGCTTCTCGGACGCGTCGGCCTCGGTCATGATGTCGATCGCCCGGCTGGTCAGCTGGCTGGCGAGGCGGACGTTCTGGCCGCGGCGGCCGATGGCGAGGCTGAGCTGGTCGTCGGGCACGACCACCTCGATCCTTTCCTCCTCCTCGTCGATCACGACGCGGGCGACGGTCGCCGGCTGCAACGCGTTGACGACGAAGGTGGCGAGGTCCTCGCTCCAGGGGATGATGTCGATCTTCTCGCCCTGCAGCTCCTGCACGACGGCCTGGACCCGGCTGCCCTTCATGCCGACGCAGGCGCCGACCGGATCGATCGAGCTGTCGTGGCTGATGACGCCGATCTTGGCGCGGCTGCCCGGATCGCGCGCGGCGGCCTTGATCTCGATGATATTGTCGTAGATCTCGGGCACTTCCTGCGCGAAGAGCTTCTTCATGAACTCGGGATGCGCGCGGCTGAGGAAGATCTGCGGGCCGCGGTTCTGGCGCTCGACCTTGAGGATCAGTGCGCGCACGCGCTCGCCGACGC